>NZ_GL882839.1:37977-38933 GCF_000195655.1 Klebsiella sp. MS 92-3 | reverse complement strand
CCCCCCGCCCGGAAAACCGACCCGGGCGCGCAGCCATTCGATCAGCTTCATCTCGATAATGGTTGCCGACGGGCTCTGATCCCAGGAGTCCATGCTCTGGTTGGTGGCGTTAATCAGCACTTCCGCCGCCTGGCTAATCACCAGGCTCGGGCAGTGCAGGTGCGCCACGCACTGCGGGTGATGCACCGACAGGCTGTCTTTCAGGAAGTACTCGATCGCACGATCAATCGCCGCCTGGTTACCCAAACCCTGTTCGTTAAATTCAAGGGAGATACGCTCACGCAGCTCGTCAACGCTTTTCCCCTGATACATCTCAGGTTGCTTCAGCCACTGCACAACGGCCTGGCTGGTCTGCTCGATAACCTGCTGATAGGCTTCAACGCTCTGCGCTGAACCAGCAAGAATCGGATTCAATGTGGACATGGCGGTCACTTACTCCACTCAGACCGGTTTTACGCCGGCGGCCAGCAGGGCCTGTTCAAATTTGTCGAGGAACACGTCCAGCTCCGCGTCGCTGATCAGCAGGGACGGCAGCAGGCGCAGCACGCAGCCGTGACGACCGCCACGCTCGAGGATCAGGCCCGCTTCGAAGCATTTCTTCTGCAGCAGGGCAGAGAGTTCGCCATCAGCCGGGTAGCAGCCCATGTGATCCTGCGCTTCGTTCGGCTTGACGATTTCGATACCGATCATCAGACCGAGACCGCGAACGTGGCCAATCACCGGGTAGCGTTTCTGCAGCTCGGCCAGTTTACCTTTCAGCCACTCGCCCTGGGCGGCGACTTTGTCGGCGATCTTGTTGTCGCGCAGATGACGCAGGGTGGTCAGGCCGGTGGCCATCGCCAGCTGGTTGCCGCGGAAGGTGCCGGTGTGGTGACCCGGTTCCCAGGCGTCGAACTGCTTTTTAATGCCCAGCACCGCCAGCGGCAGGGCCCCCCCCCCCCCCCCCCCCCCCCCAC
>NZ_GL882839.1:27856-37895 GCF_000195655.1 Klebsiella sp. MS 92-3 | reverse complement strand
CCCCCCCCCCCCCCGCCGCCCCCCCGCCGCCAACCGCTTTCGACATCACGATGATGTCCGGCTGAATACCGGCGTGCTCGAAGGCGAAGAATTTACCGGTACGGGCAAAGCCGGCCTGCACTTCATCGACGATCAGCAGAATGCCGTGCTCTTCGGTCACTTTGCGGATGCGCTGCAGCCACTCGACCGGCGCCGGGTTCACACCGCCTTCGCCCTGAACGGCTTCAAGGATCACCGCCGCCGGTTTACGGACGCCGCTCTCCACGTCGTTGATCAGGTTTTCGAAGTAGTAGGTCAGGGCTTTCACGCCGGCTTCGCCGCCGATGCCCAGCGGGCAACGATACAGGTGCGGGTAAGGCATGAACTGGACTTCCGGCATCATGCCGTTAACCGCCGCTTTCGGCGACAGGTTGCCGGTGACGGACAGCGCGCCGTGGGTCATCCCGTGATAGCCGCCGGAGAAGCTGATCACCGCGGTACGACCGGTGTATTTTTTCGCCAGCTTCAGCGCGGCTTCCACGGCGTCAGCGCCGGACGGGCCGGTGAACTGCAGGCAATATTCTTTCCCTTCGCCCGGCAGGCAAGAGAGCAGGTATTCGGAGAAGCGATCTTTTAACGGGGTGGTAAGATCGAGAGTATGTAACGGCAAGCCGCTGGTAATGACACTTTGGATGCTCTGCAATACATCAGGGTGGTTGTGGCCCAGAGCGAGAGTACCGGCGCCCGCGAGGCAGTCCAGGTACTGTTTGTTATCCGCATCCGTCAGCCACACGCCTTCGGCTTTAGTGATAGCCAGCGGCAGCTTACGCGGGTAACTCCTGACATTCGATTCGAATTCGGCCTGACGGGCCAAAAAGGTTTCGTTGTTTGCGTCTAATAAATCGGCACGTAAAGTATCAATACGGACTTTATCCGTCATCATATCACTCCCACAACCAGCATTGCGGTTGAACGCTGGTTGAATAATTGGTGTAAGAAATTGAATTGGCATTCATAAAGCGCGCACAATATATGGCTTTTTAAATCCGCATTCAACGTTTTATTGATTGCGCTATTTTGACGTTATTCTTACCAGGGGCAAAATTAACGTAACTTGCTGAATTATAATAGAACAACGCTCTGTCACTATAACCCTTTAAAGTGTAATTATTAGTGAGAAAGTCTCTATATTTTTATTGCCGCTACGTTAAAGCGCTGACGGAATGCCTTCCGTCAGCGATAGCAAGACTCAATGCAGTTCCACCGCATAATTTGTTAAAGGTGTAACTTTTTTCACCAACTTATTGTTATATAAAAACTGTTCGTAAGTCTCGTAGCGCGCTTTATCCAGCGCTGCCGGATCGGTGGCGAACAGGGGCACGGTTTGCAACCACGCCTGGTGGTTGAGTTCGGTCCTAAGCTCCGGGTGGGCGGCGGCGAACGCCTCCCAGCTCTTCTGCGGATGGGCGCGCAGATAGCCCACTCCCGCCTGCAGGGCGGTGAGGAATTTACGGATCTTCGCCTCATGAATTGCGTCGCGATGGGCGACAATCACCAGCTCGTCATAGGCCGGCACGCCGTAATCTTCGACGTTCATCACCACCGGCGTTTTGCCCTGCAGCTTCAGCTCCTGCGCTTCTATATTACGATAGCCGCCGATAACCGCGTCCACCTGGCCGGCCAGCAGGGCGCTGGTCAGCTGGAAATTGACGTTCACCAGTTTGATGCTGGCCGGATCGATCCCCGCATGTTGCGCCATGGTCGCCAGGGTGGCCTGCTCAATGCCGCTGACCGAGTAGCCCACCTTCTTGCCTTGCAGATCTGCCGGGGTTTTGATCTGCTTATCCAGGGCGATAACCGTATTCAGCGGCGAATTAATCAGTGTCCCTACACGCACCAGCGGTAACCCTTCGTCAGCAAAAAAGTGCACCTGCGGCTGGTAGGTGATGGCCAGATCCGCTTGACGGGCGGCCACCATGCGCGGAGGCAGCGCGGGATCGGAAGGGGGGATAATCCTGACGTCCAGCCCCTGGGCCTTAAAGGCGCCGATCTGCTCGGCCACCATAATCGGCGCATGGTCGGGATTAATGTACCAGTCCAGCACCAGCGTCAGCGGTTCATTGGCCAGCGCGTGGCCGCTGAACAGGGCCGTCAAGGTTGCCCCGGCGAATAGCGACTTTTTCATCTGTTTTCCTTTATTACGTCATTCTTATTCCGGCGACCAGTCGATCAGCCGGTGTAGCAGGGTATCTACCGCCAGCCACAGCAGGAGGGTCAGTAGTACTAAAATAAACAGCGCGGCGAAGCAGATATCGGTTTGCAGTCGCGCATTGGCGTTGAGCATGACGTAGCCCAGCCCCTCGGCGGAGCCGACCCATTCGCCGATGATCGCGCCAATGGGCGCCACCGCCGCCGCCATGCGCAGGCCAGAGCCCAGCGCCGGCAGGGCGGCCATCAGGCGGACATGTCGCAGTTGAGCGCCGAAGGAGGCATTCATGCTGCGCGCCAGATCGAGATACTCCTGGTTGACCCGCCGCAAACCATCAAAGAAGGCGGAAGTCACCGGAAAGAAAATCACCAGCACCGCCATCGCCACTTTGGCGCTCATGCCAAAGCCCAGCCACAGCACCAGCAGCGGGGCGAGGGCAAAGACCGGGATCGCCTGACTGGTGAGCACCAGCGGCATCAGCCAGCGCTGCAGACGGGGGGAGAGGATCATGCCCAGCGCCAGGGTGACGCCGAGCGTCACGCCCAGCGCCAGGCCGCTCAGGATCTCACTGAGCGTGATAAGCGTATGCCAGCCGAGATAGGCGCGATTAACCCATAGCGCCTCGGCGACCGCCAGCGGGGACGGTAAAAGAAAATGGGGAATGCCGCTGCGGCTGGCCAGACCCCAGAGGAGCATCAGCCCGCCGAATACCATGCCGCCGCGCCAGAGACGTCCAGTCATGGTTGGGCCCTCATCAGCTGCTGCAGCAGGGCGGCCTGGCCGATCAGGAGATCGGGCGCGTCCGGCGCGCGCGGAGGTGTGCCGGCGAGGTGATGGCTATCATCAATGTCGCCGTCGGCCGCCGAGAGGACCAGCAGGCGGTGGCTCAACCGGCAGGCCTCCTGCGGATCGTGGGTGATAAGCACCACCGTGCGACCGGCCAGCAGGGTGGCCGCCAGGGTCTGAATCCGCGTACGGGTGAGGGTATCCAGCGCCGAGAAAGGCTCATCCATCAGCACGATGGGGCGATCCTCATACAGCGTGCGCGCCAGCGCGGCGCGCTGACGCATGCCGCCGGAGAGAGTCGCCGGGCGGGCGTCGGCGCAGGATGAAAGCTCAACCTGTTCAAGCAGGGCGGCGACCCGGGCACGATCGACTTTTTCACCGCGCAGCCGCGCGCCGAGGGCGACGTTGTCCCTAACGCTCAGCCAGGGGTAGAGCAGATCTTTCTGCCCCATCCACGCCAGACGGCCCTGAATCGGTTGCCCATCGCTGGCGACCACTTCTCCGCGGGTGGCGGGCGCCAGACCGGCCATCACCCGCAGCAGGCTGGTTTTGCCGGCGCCGCTGGCGCCGAGCAGCGACACCCACTGCCCGCCGGGGACCGTAAACGACAGGTTGTCGAACAGCCGACGGTCGCCGACCTGCAGGCTCAGGCCACGGACCTCGATACCCGGCGCCGTCACGCCCGGGTCTCCGCCGCGGCGTTGAGGCCCATCTGCCAGAACTGCGCCTCAAGGCGGGTGGCGGTGGTGAAAATCTCGCTCAGCTCAGTGATTCGCGCCTCGCTCCCGCGCTGCTGCCACACCGTTTCCAACAGCGCCAGCGCGGCGCTGACGCCCTGCAGATAGCCTTCATCGCCATAGTTGCGGATCCATGAGGCGTAGGGGTTATCGTCCAGTCGGGTGGCGGGATGTTGCAGCAGGCCGAGACCGATTTCGGCGTAGCCCGCGACGCAGGGCATCAGGGCGACCAGCAGATCCAGCGCGTCACCCGAGTGGCCAATATCCAGCACATAGCGGGTATAGTTGAGGGTTTCGGGGGCTTCAGGTTGGGCGGCCATCTCCGGTTCGCTAATCCCCCACTGGGCACAGTAGCCGACGTGCAGCGGCAGTTCGTTGAGGATGGCATTCATCGAGGCGGCCGCGGCCCGCATCTCCGGCAGCGTGCGCAGTTTACTCACCAGCAGCGCGTAGCTGCGGGCAAAGTGAATCAGAAACAGATAATCCTGGATCAGATAGCGACGAAAGGCGTTTTCCGCCAGCGTCCCAGAGGCAAGTTGCTGGACGAAAGGATGCGCCACATAGCGCTGCCAGTCAGCGGCGGCCAGCTGGCGTAAACGGCCGTAAAGACCATGGCTAAACGCGGGAATTATCACAGGACCTCCATTTATTCAGGGGAGATCCGGGCGTGCAGGGGTGTGAACAGGCAATGGCGGTAATGCTGGCAAAATTGCCGACCCGTCCCTTCGCTGGCATGACCCAGATCAGGTTCAAAGGGTTCGGCTTGCGCCATCTCAGCCCTCACGGGACACCCCTCGGTAGCGCTATGTTATACGACATTCACCTTTTGAATACAATCACCGCGCCACCTTGCCGCAGGATGGTGGTAATGGGGGATAGCCAGCGCTTTTCCGCGCAACAACTACTAACCACCGGGCCGCGACGAACGGAAGAGCGGCTTTTACGCGCGCAATAGTTTCGTTGTCGGCGCTGAATACCGTTTTTAACTAAAACCGCAGGCGCTATCTGCCGGTAAGATGCGCGCACTTTTATTGCTGTGGAGAGGCTGTTGATGCGTAAAGCCTTCTGGCTATTATTCGCGCTGGCGCTGGCGCTGGCGCTGCCGGTGCTGGCGCAGGATCCGGTATTACCCGCCGTGACGGCGATCCATACGGCGCCCACCCTCGGTGAGCTGCCGCCGCCGGAGTCGCTGCGACCGTGCTGCGCTTTTGGTTACGACCTGCACGTGCGCGCGGCGGGCATTCCGATCCCGATGTACCAGATCGGTAATGTGTTGACTCTGGGTACGCTGGGTAAGCACCATTACAACGACAGCGCGTTCGGTGCGGTGAAAAATCTGCTGGGGCTCAGCGAGGAGCAGAACGGGCTTATCTATCCCCGCCGCGGCGGGTTTATTGATATCGCCCATGTGCGCGATACGGCGGACAACACCTTTTATCTGTTCAATCGTATTGCGCCGACGCTGGGCCAGGCGGGGCGGATCTTCTACAGTGAAGAACTGGGCGTGCGCCGCGTGCAGCTGAATGCCTTTACGCCGCCGGCGGGCGTCAGGCAGCGCTATCAGCTGGCGGCCTGGCTCGCCGGGCATCTGGCCTTCGAAATCGCCCAGTGGCATGAGATCGCCCAGTGGTATGGCTTCCAGTCGGTCCCCGGGTTTTCCGAAGAGATTTCCGCTTTTTCGCCCGAGGATCTCTACTCCAATTTACTGGGCGCGAGGCTGGCGATCAATGTCATCCTCAGCGGCCACGGCGGTTCGCTGGAGGATTATAACCAGGCTATGGATGCGGCGCTGAAACAAGTGCTGACCCGGCTGCTGGTGGCGACGCGCGGAGAGACGGAAGCGATGTTTCAGCAGATCGACGGCGACTGGTGGAACAGTCACCGGCGGGTGCCGGATAAGTTTCTGGTACTGAAGCGTAACTACGATCTACAGGAAAACCGGCTGCCGACGCCGGTCCCATTCGAAACCATGCCGCCGTATCGCCTGACCATGCCGGAGCAGGTCGGGGGATTCCGCTTACGCGACCTCGGCGAACTGCAGATCTATCCAGGGCACGATATGCAGGCATTGCCGGTTCCCGCGCAATACTATGGCGCCGGAGCGTTCCAGGGGCTGGCGGACCGCGCCCATGAGGCGGATAAAACCCAGCTGGCGCGGACAGAAAAATAGCCGTAAAGGCTCAGGACGAACGCCCTGAGCCGGCGAGTTAGCGGAAGTCGACCCAGCAGGCGCCGTTGTCGGCAGAACGCACGCAGTTTTCCACCCAGCGGACGCCGAACGCCCCGGCGCGGGCGTCCGGGTACCAGAAGTCGGCCAGCAGCGCCTCGTCGCGACGGTCGGCGGCATCCATGGCGATGGCGAAGCGGCGATAGAGATTCGACCATGCCTCAAACAGTCCCTCGGGATGGCCGCCGCCGATGCGATCATCCTGACGCGCCAGCGGATCGAGATAGTCCATACCGCGCTCGAGGATGCGCACGGGTTCGCCCTGGATTTCGTAGCGTAGCTGGTTGGGCTGTTCATCCCACCATTCGAGACTGGCTTTTTCACCGATGATTCGCACCTTTTGCCCGTGCATCGAACCGCAGTTGACGGCGGAGCTCCACATTGAGCCGATGGCCCCGTTGTCATACTCCATCAGTACATGGGCGTTATCTTCCAGCGGCGCGCGGCTTTTGACGAAGCTTTGTCTGGCGCACATCAGCCGGGTGATCTTCAGCTGCGGGGCCATGGTTTCGACCAGAAACAGCGGATGGGTGGCCAGGTCGCCCAGCACATAGCTGGGGCCGACGAAGCGGGGATCGACCCGCCAGCGGGTACTGGCGTTTTCCTGTTCCACCGGCTGGGCGTGAAAACCGTGGGCAAACTGCATATTAACGATACGGATATCACCCAGCAGCCCGTCGGCGATCATCTGTCGGGCCTGCAGGATCAGCTGGTGGCCGGCATAGCCGTAGGTCACCCCGATGATCTTGCGCCGCCGCTGGCTGAGCGCCACCAGCTCGTCAGCTTCCTCGCTGCTGAAGCACAGCGGCTTTTCGCACACCACGTGCAGCCCGGCCTCCAGCGCGGCCCGGCAGATGGCATAGTGGGTGTTATTTGGCGTGGCAACTGACACCGCCTGAATGCCGTCAGGCCGGGCAGCCTCGCTGCGGAACAGGCTTTGATAGTCGCCGTAACAGCGGTCGGGATCCACCCCCAGCCGTTGGCCGAACTGGCGTCCGCGCTCGGCATCAATATCAAAGGCGCCGGCCTGCAGCGTGAAGGTGTTATCGCGCAGCGCTGCAGAGCGGTGAATATAGCCGATCTGGCTGCTGCCGCCGCCGCCGACCATGCCCCAGCGCAGGGTGCGGTCGAGAGGTTTTAAACCGTTAATCATGTCGTGCCTCCTGTCAGAATCCGACGTCGCGCAGATAGCGCAGACTTTCCGTGACCGCCTGCAGGCTGCCTGCGGCATGGCGCGGGTCGCGCTCTTGTTCAATGGTTATCCAGCCCTGATACCCCCGGCGGGCAAGAAAGTCTTTGATAGCCGGATAGTCAATGGCGCCGCTGCCGAGCGGGCACATCACCCCTTTGGCGCAGGCAGTGAAGAAGTCGATACCTTCATGGATAGCGCGCTGATAAACCTGCGGGTCGACATCCTTGAAGTGCAGATAGTCCAGGCGGTGGTAATAGCGATCCAGCCAGTCGAGCGGATCCATCCCGGCGTAATAGAGATGTCCGGTGTCCAGACACAACCCGGCGACGTCGTGCGGGATATCGTTGGCCAGCCGCTCGATCTCATCCGCGAATTCAATGCTGCCCCCGGCGTGCGGATGGATAACCGCCCGCACACCGTACTCCTGCCAGGCGAGGGTGCTAAGGGCGATAATGTGCTCCATCATGCGCTGCCAGTCTTTGTCATTGAGGCGCGGAGCCAGCGCGCCGCGCCCGGCAAAGCGCGCCCGTTCGGGGTTGCCGAAGTCGATAATCACCAGATAGGGCGGCTGGAAAGGGCGGCCCGGGATCGGTTCGGCAGCGGCTACCTGCGACAGATTGCGGCAGATTTGATGGGTCAGCGCCACCAGGGTGGGGAAATGGGCCTCGCTCACCAGATCGTCAAAGATCGTGCCGGCGACCAGCGACAGCTGATGCTGCTCCAGCGCCGCGCGCAGGCTGGCCGGATCGGTGGGGAGATAACCCCAGGGGCCGAGCTCAATGCTGCGATAGCCAGCCTGCGCCGCCTCCTTCAGCACGGTAGCCCAGGCAGGGAGGTTAGGGTTTTTCGGGTCATCGACGCCCCAGCTGCAGGGGGCGTTAGCGATAGGATGTATCATGTCGGCTTCCTTTTTCATACAAGGGATGCCGCTGAGTATTGAATAAAGATTTCATTATCAACAATGATGGAATTTTGATTTTATGATAATCATCATGATTTTAATTGATGGATTTTTTGATAATTTTTTATCAAATCGAGATGTGGCGCGGTCCGCCCGATACCCGTCTCCGCTGGAGACGGAGCCGGAAATTTACATATTTTCTTTGGTGATGATATCGAAAGGCTGAGGGAGTGAAATCACCTCGCTATGGGGGCGTGAAGCGGCGTCCGCCATGGCGCGCAGCGTAACGGCGGCAAACTCATCCAGCCGGTGGTTAAGCATGATGTCGATGGTGCCATCGATCAGGGCCAGTTCACTGTCGCTGAGCGGACCGTGGCAGACCAGAGCGATCTCCTGCTGACGGCCGCTGTCGCGCAGCGCGTCGACGATCCCTTCGACGCCGCCGCAGGGGGCGTAGATCGCCTGCAGGGCCGGGTACTGAGTCAGCATCTGTTCCGTCACGGTCCTGGCGATATCCGCCCGTTCATGACTGCGAACCGGCTCAAGGATCTGTTGCCCCTTGCCCTGTTCTCGCAGGCAGGAGCGAAAGCTGATCTCACAGCTTTCCTGGCAGGTAAAACGATTATCGCCAATGATAATGCCAATTTCGCCATTCCCCCGGCATAAGCGCTCGATAAACCAGGCGGCTGTGCGCCCGGCTTTATGATTATCGAGGCCGATATACCCGCTGCGCTGGGGGACCGACAGATCGGAAAGCAGGGTGAGCACGCGCACGCCGCGGGCGGCGGCCCGGGCCACCGCGTGGCGAATCAGCGGGTGATCCAGCGCCACCAGGCCGAGCACCTCCACTTCATCGCTGAGTCGGTGAATGGCCTGAGCCATCGCTTCCACCGCATCGATGGCAAAATGCAGTATCACCGGCGCCTGGCCCGCCGGTAGCCATGGGGCAGCCTCGCGCGTCAGCGCCCGGGCCAACGGCAGGTAGAAGGAGTGGCTCTCCTGCAGCAGGATAAAGCCCATTCTGATCGTGACCGGCGCTTTGCCGGCAGCCAGGCGATAGTGGGGCTGCTCGAGGGTAAAACCCAGCCGGCGGGCGGCCTCCAGCACGCGCCGCGCCGTGGACTCTTTCACCGCCGCGCGCTTATTGAGCACCCGATCGACGGTGGCTACGCCGACGCGCGCTTCACGCGCAATGTCGGCAAGGGTGATTTTAGTGGCGATTTTTTTCAAGGTAATTGTCGCTATGAATGAGCGTAATGATAGAAACTATCACGGTTAGCCTGGGCAGAAAAGCGACTCTCTGCCCGCCCTGGCCTATGCCGCTGCGCCTGCCGGGTAACCCCTGTTGGCGATGCACACTCTGTGATCAAAAGCGACTACCCGTTCTGGCATTGCTGCTATGCTGTTGAAATAAAATTATTATTAAAGGCAGCATCGCTTCTGTTGGTTAAACTGCGCGCAAAGTCACCCTCAGAGGGCTTTACTGGGCGCATAACCGACTATACTTGGCGCGCTCGCGCGTAATTGCGGTTTCTCGGTGTCTATTTTGCTTTCACTTTAAACCAGCGTTGGGGCTGCACAGCGTTAAGTGCCGTTCCGCGCCGGCAGTGGGTCGGTTTGGGGCCTGTATGTTATTAAAAGAGCTGGCTGTTTTTGAGGTCTTAAGCACCCCGATATGGGTAGTTCATCCTTTTAACGAAAGGGTGGTCTATGCCAATCAGGCTTCCCGGACATTGAGCGGCGAGATGTCGCTCAATGAGATGCGTAACGGTATTTATTCCACCTGTCCGGAAACGCAACTGCAGCACTACCTTCGCTATCTCGACACCATGAGCGAGATATTCGAAGTCTGGACGTTACCCACCGCCAATGGGTTGCAGTCGGTGTATTGCAAAACCACCCTGATTGATACCGAAGACTGTGGTTGCTTGCTGCTGTTTGAAGCCGTGAAGCTGCTGGCGCAAAATCAGTCGATTCATACCGGCTCCCCCCCCCCCCCCCCCCCCCC
>NZ_GL882839.1:25350-27757 GCF_000195655.1 Klebsiella sp. MS 92-3 | reverse complement strand
TCCACCCCGCCCCCCGCCGCTACCAGCGGCGTAACAATGGCTTTTTCGCTCGCTTTTTTATGACTAATACCGCGCCGATGCTGTTGATCGACCCTCATAAAGATGGCCGGATTGTCGATGCCAATATTGCCGCGCTACGTTTTTATCATTATTCCGATGAGGAAATGCGCACCAAACATACCTGGCAAATAAATACCCTGGGCCGGGACGTTATCCCCATTATGAATAATATTGCCAGTCTGCCTGGCGGTCATAAACCGCTTAATTTTACGCATATTCTGGCTGACGGCTCGCTACGCCATGTCCAAACTTATGCCGGGCCGGTGGTGCTGTATAATATTCGACTGATGCTATGCATCATTCACGATATCACCGAAGAAGTGCATCTGAAAAAAGAGCTGGAATTTTCCGCCGCCCACGATCCGTTAACCGGCTTGCTTAATCGCCGGGAGTTTCACCGTCTGGTTGAGGCGCCAACTTTTATCCCCCGGGGTTATTGTCTGCTGTTAATCGATATCGATCATTTCAAGAGCATTAATGATATTCACGGCCATCAAAAAGGCGATGAGGTCCTGCTGGTGCTCTCTCGTATTCTGGAAACGTCGGTCGACCGCGAAGATAAAATTTATCGCTGGGGTGGAGAAGAGTTTCTGCTTTTTTTGCCCCATTCGCCGATCGGCCGCGCGCTGATACTGGCGGAGGGGATCCGCCAGGCGGTTAGCGAATACCAGACGCTGTCGGTGACCGTCAGCATCGGCGTGGCTGAACATCATGACGGCGAAACGGTTGATCAACTGTTTTCCCGCGTCGATAAAGCGCTGTATGCGGCAAAAAATGACGGGCGTAATAGGGTGACGCGCATGCCTTTTGACAGCTCTGAGCGACGGCGCAGTAGAGATGGCGCCGCCTGAATAAGCCCCCGCCTGTAGTGGGTTAGCCTGCGTTAAGGTGGCAAACAAGGTATGGTGCGTTTTCTCGTTCTTTTCAGGAAGTGGGACTGGCTGAGGGGTCAGTCCTGACACCACACCCGCTCGCCATTCACCCACGTCTCGCTGATATTGCGTTCATCACCCAGGGTCATCAGCACGAACAGCTGCTCATAAATGTCATGGCAGCGGCCTATGCGCAGGCGCTGCAGCGGGGTGACCGCCGGGTCAATCACCACAAAATCCGCCTCTTTGCCCGGCTGGAAATTGCCAATTTTCTCCTCCAGCCGCAGGGCGCGCGCCCCGCCGAGGGTGGCGTGATAGAAGGCCTCGCTGGCGCGCAGGCGATAGCTCTGCAGTTGTCCTACCTTGTAGGCCTCGCCCAGCGTCCGCAGCATGCTGAAGGTGGTCCCGGCTCCGACGTCGCTGCCGATGCCCATCCGCACCTGGTGCTGCCAGCAGGCGGGCAGGCGGAACAGCCCGCTGCCGAGAAACAGATTCGACGTCGGGCAGAAGGCGACTGCGGACCCGGTGTCATGCAGGCACTGCCACTCGGCATCATCGAGATGGATCCCGTGAGCGAAGACGCTGCGTTCGCCGGTGAGCTGATAGTGATGATAGACATCCAGATAGCGCGCATGCTCAGGCCACAGCTGTTTAACCCAGGCGATCTCCTCCCGGTTTTCACTGAGATGCGTCTGCAGCCAGGTGTCGGGAAACTCGGCCCGCAGGCGCTGCACCGCCTCCAGCAACGCCGGAGTCGAGGTGGGGGCAAAGCGCGGGGTGATGGCATAGCCCAGCCTGCCGCGCTGATGCCAGCGGCGGATCAACGCCCGGGTCTGCTCGTAGCTCTCCCCGGCGGTTTCGCACAGGTAGTCGGGCACATGGCGATCCATCATCACTTTCCCGGCGATCAGGCGCATATTGAGGCGCAGCGCTTCGCTGAATAACGCCTCCACCGATGCCGGATGCAGGGTACAAAACACCAGCGCGGTGGTGGTGCCATGGCTTATCAGCTGATTTACAAAAAACTGCGCTATCTCCTGGGCATACTCCGCATCGGCAAACTGGCTCTCCACCGGGAAGGTGTAGGTGGTGAGCCACTCCAGCAGCTGTTCGCCAAAGGCGCCGATCATCTCGGTCTGCGGATAGTGAACGTGGGCATCAACGAACCCCGGCAGCAGCAGCTTACCCCTCAGATCGACATAGCCCTTCAGGGGATGCAGAAAGGCTTCCCCCTCCTGCCATGGCAGCAGGGCGATAATTTTCCCCTCCTGCAGGAACAACAAGCCATCATCGAGATAGCGGGCCTGGGCGGCCACCTCATCCGGGGTCTCCGCCACGCCGGCGATATCAAAAAATGCACCGCGCACCGCGGTCTGGTAATCCATCATCGAACCTGCCTTCTCTTAACGCTCTGGGAATAGTGATAAACAGCAAGATTGGTGCCAGTTTGCAGCCTGCCGCGGCCAGACGCCGCG
>NZ_GL882839.1:0-25267 GCF_000195655.1 Klebsiella sp. MS 92-3 | reverse complement strand
GGGGGGGGGGTGGGGAGGGTTACTCTTTTTGCGCCACCGCGCCGGAGCGGAAGGCAGCTTTCGCCTGCACTTCGCGCTCGTCGCGAGCCAGCCAGCGGTAGGTGGTGGCGCCGAGGAAGACGCCGATAAACCAGCTGAAGTTCGCCACTTCATGCAGGGCCGGAATAAAGCTGATAATCAGCCCCAGGCCCACCGACGGCAGCAGGGCGGCAATCGCTTTCGGGTTAAAGCCGTTGCGGTACCAATATTTACCCTGCGGCGTATCGTCAAACAGATCGTCCACTGACACCCGGCCGCGTTTGATCAGGTAGAAGTCGGCGATCAGGATGCCAAACAGCGGGCCAATAAAGGCGCCCAGCACGTCGAGGGTATAGTGGATCAGCTCCGGCGAGTTAAACAGGTTCCACGGCGTCAGGAGTATCGAGCCCACCGCGGCAATCATCCCGCCGGTACGGAAGCTGATTTTCTGCGGGGCGCAGTTGGAAAAATCGAAGGCCGGCGAGACGAAGTTAGCCACGATATTAATGCCGATGGTGGCGGTGATCATGGTCAGCAGGCCGATGGCCACCGCCAGATCGTTACCCACGCGGCTGACGGTTTCGATCGGGTCGGTGATCATTTTGCCAAACAGCGACTGGGTGCCGGAGACAATCACCACGGTAACCACCGAGAATAGCAGAAAGTTAAACGGCAGTCCCCAGCGGTTACCGCGGCGGATCTCGCCCATGCTTTTGCCGTAGCGGGAAAAGTCACCGAAGTTAAGCAGCGGCCCGGAGAAGTAGGAGACCACCAGCGCCGTGGCGGTGATCATCTGCCAGGTCTGCTCGCCGGCGCTCAGGGATTTGCTGGCGAGGGTAAAGGAGATACCGTCCAGACCAGTCTTGTATACAATCCAGCCGGCCAGCGCCAGCATCACCACATAAACCGCCGGACCAGCGATATCGATAAAGCGTTTGATGGCGTTCATGCCATGCCAGAACACCATCGCCTGCAGCAGCCACATAGTGGCGAAGCACAGCCAGCCGAGGGGCGACAGCCCGAGAAAGCTGCTGCTGGTTAGCGAGGCAAGGGAGGGCCAGAACTTGAGCAGGACCAGCATCAGGGCATTCGCCGCCAGATAGGTCTGAATGCCGTACCAGGCAAAGGCGATCAGCCCGCGGATCACCGCCGGGATATTGGCGCCGAAAACGCCAAACGCCTGACGACAAATCACCGCGTAAGGCACCCCGGCCATCTGGCTCGGCTTCGCCACCAGGTTGGCGCACAGCTGGACAATACAGATGCCCACCAGCAGGCAGAGCAGAACCTGCCAGCTGGCCAGCCCAAGCGTAAAGAAGCTCGCCGCCACTACGTAGCCGCCCATGCTGTGCACGTCCGACATCCAGAATGAAAAGATATTGTACCAGCTCCAGTTCTGGTCGCGGGTCGGCGCCAGATCGTCATTACATAGCCGCGGACTGTAGCCGGCGGCCGCCTTGTGAGTCTTCGTCTGCTGCGTGTGGGATGAATGTGGCATGAAACCTGCTCCTCTGAATGAAAACCCTTTGATATGGATTGCTGAGGCTATTGCAGGATCCAGGCCAGAATGATGAATCTTGTATACAAAAATTAAATTTTATGTATACGATCTGCTATCGATAAGTGAAACCGGAGTGGGTTAATGAATAATGAACATCGTCTCCAGGCCGCGCCAGCGCTGCAGGACAAGGACGAAAGCATTTACCAGGCGCTGATGACGGCTATCGTCGAACATCAGCTGCCGCCGGGCAGCAAACTGCCGGAAGAGGCGCTGGCGGAGGTGTTCGCCGTGAGCCGCACCGGCATCAGAAAGGTGCTGCAACGACTCGCCGCTGTGCAACTGGTCACGTTGACGCCCAAACGTGGTGCACACGTCACCAGCCCGAGCGTGGAAGAGTCCCAGGCGATCTTTCGCACCCGGGCGCTGCTCGAGGTCGCCAATCTCCCCGATGTGATCGCGCGCTGTCAGCCGCCGCATCTGGCGGCGCTGGAGAACATTATTCAGCGTGAACAGCAGGCCCATGCGACGCACGACGGCCCGGCGGCGATCCGCCACTCCGCTGACTTTCATATTCAGCTGCAGGCTATCTCCGGCAACCCGGTGCTCACCGAGATGGTGACCCGCCTCAGCCAGCGCTCCTCTTTAGTGATTGCCGCCTGGGGCGCCCCCTGGCGACAGGGCTGCCGTTGCGACGATCACCAGCAGCTGGTCGGTTTGCTGCGGGATAAAGCCCTGCAGCCGCTCAGCGAGGCGCTGATGCACCATTTTGATCATATTGTCGCCAGCCTGTGCTTCGAGCGCGATGGCGTCAGCCTGCCCGATTTTTCCCGGCTGTTCGCCGGCCACAAGGAGTCGTGATGTCTTCCGTTCGTATACAAGTGATTAACCCCAACACCAGCCTGGCGATGACCGAAACGATAGGCGCCGCCGCGCGTGCGGTCGCTGCGCCGGGCACCGAGATCCTTGCGGTCTGTCCCCGCGCCGGGGTGCCGTCAATTGAGGGCCACTTTGACGAAGCCATCGCGGCGGTCGGCGTGCTGGAGCAGATCAGGGCCGGACGCGAGCAGGGGGTGGATGGGCATGTGATCGCCTGCTTCGGCGACCCGGGGCTGCTGGCGGCGCGGGAGCTGGCCCAGGGGCCGGTGATCGGTATCGCGGAGGCGGCAATGCATATGGCGACGATGGTCGCCACCCGTTTCTCCATTGTGACCACGCTGCCGCGCACGCTGATCATCGCCCGTCATTTGCTGCACCAGTACGGATTTCATCAACACTGCGCGGCGCTGCACGCCATTGATTTGCCGGTGCTGGCGCTGGAAGACGGTAGCGGCCTGGCGCAGGAGAAAGTGCGTGAGCGCTGCATTCGCACGCTGAAAGAGGATGGTAGCGGGGCGATTGTTCTTGGCTGCGGCGGGATGGCGACCCTGGCGCAGGAGCTGACCCGCGAGCTGCGGGTGCCGGTGATCGATGGCGTCAGCGCGGCGGTGAAGATGGTGGAGTCGCTGGTCGCGCTGGGCCTGGCGACCAGCAAGCATGGGGACTTAGCGTTCCCGGAGAAAAAAGCGTTAAGCGGACAGTTTCAGTCGTTAAATCCATTTTAAAAGGGGCAGGAGATGGGAGAGAACCAGGAACACTATCCTCGCGATCTGCGAGGTTACGCAGGGGAGCCGCCGCACGCGCGCTGGCCGGGTGGGGCGCGGATCGCGGTGCAGTTCGTTCTTAACTATGAGGAAGGCGCGGAGAATCACGTCCTGCATGGCGATGCGGGTTCGGAACAGTTCCTGTCCGATATTATCGGCGCCGCCAGCTACCCGGCGCGCCATATGTCGATGGATTCACTCTATGAGTACGGCAGCCGGGCAGGGTTCTGGCGCATCCATCGCGAGTTCAGCCAGCGCGGGCTGCCGTTGACGGTCTTCGGCGTGGCGATGGCGCTGGCGCGGCATCCGGAGATTGTGGCGGCGATCAAGGCTGCGGATTACGATGTGGTCAGCCACGGCTGGCGCTGGATCCACTATCAGCACATGGATATCGCCGAGGAGCGCGCGCATCTGCAAAAAGCGGTGCAGGTACTGACCGACCTGTTCGGCAAACCGCCCACCGGCTGGTATACCGGCCGCGACAGCCCTAACACCCGCCAGCTGGTGGTGGAGCACGGCGGCTTTGACTACGACAGCGATTATTACGGCGATGATTTACCTTTCTGGAGCGAAGTGGGCTGCAGCGACGGCAGCCAGCGGCCGCACCTGATCGTGCCTTATACCCTCGACGCCAACGACATGCGCTTCGCCACCGCCCAGGGATTCAACACCGCGGAGCAGTTTTATACCTATCTGAAAGACAGCTTTGACGTGCTGTATGCCGAGGGTGAAACCGCGCCGAAGATGATGTCCGTGGGAATGCACTGCCGGCTGCTGGGGCGCCCGGGCCGTTTCCGCGCGCTGCAGCGTTTCCTTGACTATATCCAGCAGCACGACAAGGTGTGGGTCTGCACCCGGCAGCAGATTGCCGACCACTGGCGCGAAACCCATCCGTATCGCGGGTAGCTTGTTGCCCCTGAACCTGGCCCTCTCTCCAGGGAGAGGGCTCCGCCCGGCCGCGTCTGTTACACCGGTTCACCAGAATGTAATTTGATTATTGAATAAGCATGGCGAGGAGTACCAGGCACAGCAGCAGCACATAGATGCGCGCATACCATACATCAGGTACCGCAGGGATTGCCCGGCGGCTAAACACTATTCCGGCCCAGCCGGTCAGGACGAGCAGGCCTAAAATTTTCAGGCTGATAAACCCCAGAAATCCGCTCAGCGGAATGCTGTGCCAGCCAATGACGGCATAGGTCACAGCCCCGCATAGCGCCACGGGCAAAGAAAGCGGGTTGGATGCGCTAACGCACTCCTGCATTGCATACCCGTGTCGTCGTAGCAGGGGCACCGTCATGACGCTGCCGCCCACGCCCAGCAATGCGGCGATCGTACCGATAATTACACCGCCGCCGGTGACCACGGGCAGGGACAGGCGACGCCGAGCGCTGCCCGTGAAAAAACCCTTGCGCAACAAACAATCGCTGATGGTTGCCAGCATATAGAAAATAAACAGCGCGCGAACGATATTCTCGCTCAATATCCCCGCCAGACAGGAGCCTACCACCGCCCCAATGGCAATAAACCATAACAACGGAAACAGCGTCTGCGCGGCAAGCCTGCCCGCCCGCCAGTTTCGATAGCTGACCCAGCCGGCGTTAAATATCATCACCGCCGTTGAGGTAGCCACTGCGACATGCATGGCGTTGCCCGCGATCGCCGGCTGCCGGAGCATCAGTTGATAGACAAAGGGCACCACCACAAAGCCGCCGCCGAAGCCGAACAGCACCGTGGTAATGCCGGTAGTAAAGCCTGCCAGCGCAATAATAACGATCTCATTCAAGAGAGTATCCCCGACCTGAAAATGAGCGAGCAGCTTATACCGGTCGCGTACTGCTTCCCATTTGCGTAGCGCTCAATTACCTTTGTAAATCGGTCAGAGGGAGGCAGGTGTGCGCAACGTAAAAATTGACGAGGTCGATCGACTCGATCGTGATGTGGTGGCGTTAGGTAATGACTATGCGCAGGGATTTATCCTGCCCCCGCACCAGCATCGTCGCGCACAGCTACTGTATGGCGCGACCGGACTGATGTATGTCACTACGCAAGACGGAGAATGGGTGGTTCCTCCGCAACACGCTGTCTGGATCCCCCCTGAAACCGTGCATGCCGTCAGATTTGCAGGGGTGACCACGCGTAGCTTGTATATTGAGCCAGATTGTGTGGCCGCTTTCATTAAACACCGTCGTTGCGAAGTGATCAGCGTCTCGCCGCTGTTGCGCCAGCTACTGCTTGAGGCTGTGGATTTACCACCGTTGTACGACAGCCCACGCGATCGCACGCTGATACAGTTGATGTTGCTGGAACTGGCCGCCATGCCGGTCCGCGAATTTGACATTCCGTTGCCGCAGCATCCGGCGCTGCTGGCGCTTTGTCAGGCTTTTTTGCTTAACCCCTCTATCCATGATCCTGCGGCGCGCTGGGCCAGGGCGCTGTTTATGAGTCCTAGTACCTTTCGCCGCCATTTCCTGAAGCAGCTGGGCCTGTCGTTTTCCGCCTGGCGACAGCGAGCCTGCGTGGTGAGCGCCCTGGCATGGTTGATAGCAGGCAAACCGGTGAACGAAGTGGCATTATCCCTTGGATACGACAATGCGTCCTCTTTCGCCACCATGTTCCGCCGCGTGACCGGGCAGCCGCCGTCGTTTTATCACCCAGCCTGAGGCGTCGGAGAAGGGGACTCCCGCAGCATGTGTCGGAAATGAATGTCGCTTTTATGGCGTTGCTATGCGTTTACGCGGTCATAAGACAGATAATCCAGGAAGGCCTGGCTTCGTTTTCAGGTACCCCTACATTTAGTGGTGGCTACATCCAGGCGGTTTATCTATTCTGCCTGTAACCGTGAGAAGACCGGAGTCTCTCTTTGTGAACCATCTTATCGTTGAAAAAATCATCATCATCATTCTTCTCATCCTGTGGGGATTCGATACCTTCAGAACCAGGAAAAGAAAACGCTATGATCCCGCGATTGAAGCGGCTGATGCCAGCGAACGTTATCAATGGCGCTATCTGAGATGGGGATTTCGAATCATACAGGTGGTAGCGGGAGTGTATATCGTCGTGCAGCTGATTCAGGTTTTACTGAGATAGAGGCCGCCGGCAGGGCGGCGGGACAGAACATCTGGCTGACCAGAATGAGGTCAGACAATAGCACTTTTCACGTCGGCAAAGGGGAATGTCAGCTCTGAGCCAGGAACGGAACTTACCCCGATGAAGTAAATCCGGATTTTTGCCGGATAAACCCCCAATAATTTACGTAGCAGGGATCCATTCAACAATAATTCTTGCCAACTCCCTGGGCTGTTCGAGCGGAATCATATGGCCGCAATCCAGAATGATTCTTAACGACGCATAAGGTATGGCTTCGACCAATTCTTCTGCCTCCTTCATCGAACGGATGGCATCATCTTCACTGGCGATAACCAGCGTTGGACAACGTATCGTTGCAGAAGGTATACCTTGCCTGGATAAGGATGATTGCGTGATGAAGGCTTCAAATCCCAGAGAGCATCCCATTTTCTGGATAGCTGAAATCATATCCTGATTTGATGTGTTTAGAGGGTGGAGTGACCGGGCAATAGCATGTCTGCTCAGCCCCTTAAAGGTTGTGGGGGACAATGACTGCACGCTTTTCCGCTTTGCTTCAGCTTCCAACGGCGTATCTTCCCGTAAGGAACTGGCAATAAGCACTAAGGACTCTACACGTTCAGGGAATTCTGCTGCCAGTTGTCGGGCAATATATCCTCCCATCGAAAAACCTATCAAAGAAAACTTCTCAGGCAGAAGAGTAATCAAATGCTGCACTACATCATGAATGGTTCGTCCTTCAGTTACAGCTGCATGATGAACAATACAGTTTGACGGGAGATATGTTTCAAATTCATGCCAAAGCATTTCATTCAGCATAAACCCAGGAATTAAAACGATTCTACGCGGCTTTAAACTCATAATTCTCGCTTAAATGCATCAGTGTATTTATTGGATAAGACAGGTTAAAAATATCTTACTAACAGCGACAATATCAAATTGCAGCCCTGGATAGGCGTTTGTCTATTTCCACAGAGTTTCTGAACGTTTCTAACGTTCTCCCTGGCTTCCTCCACCATCAACAGGCTGATCCCGAATTGAGCAAGCTCTAATGCCCAGGTCCGTGTACAACCTACCAGAGCACTTTTCCGCTTCTCGCTCATAGCGGACCTTCAAATCAGATAGCTTGTCCGCTCTGTGCCAGGAGCGGACATTAAAATCAAAACCGATGGCAAGCTTACCGAGCATAACATTATGCTTGCGCTGCTGTGTAACGTGCTTCCAGCTTATCCAAAAAGCCAAAAAGTACTTGATTCATTTCACTGTAATCGTGCGCCCGGAGCGCTTCAGGCGTGTCAACGAAACGATATTCTGCTGCACGGCTCAGGTCTTTCTCAGAATGAGCGATCAGCCGTTCTACAACGTCCAATGTGAGCTCCATGTGGCACTGGAAACCAAAGACGCGGTCTGAATAGGCAACGATCTGCCGGGGACAGCCTTCGCTGTAAGCGATAATTTTAGCCTCTGGCGTCAAGCCTGGCATATCGTTATGCCAGTGACCCACTGCCAGTGTTTTCCCAAAGTGAGAGAACATCTCATCCTTACTGCCGTCTTCGGTCAATGTGATCGGGAATTTACCAATCTCTTTTTCCGGGCTATGAGAGAACGGCGCGCCCAGCGCTTCACCAATGAGCTGTGAACCCAGGCAGATACCGATCACCGCCTTACCGGTTTTAACCGCGGAAGCAATCAGCGCCTGTTCCGCTTTAGCATTAAAGTGCGGGCACTCTTCAAGCGTGGTGTCCGGATCTTGCGGACCGCCCATAACGATAAGAAAATCGATGCCTACGGCGTCAGCAGGTAGCCGATCGCCTGCATAGACGCGTGAGTAAGTTACATCATGACCCTGGTTTATTGCCCAGGTTTCATATGCGCCCGGGGCTTCAAAACTTTCATGTACGATAAAGTGTACACGCATGAGGTTAAGCTCCTGTAATATCTTTGATGATCAGAATGATAAGTCACGCACCCATTGCCTAAGGCTCTACTCCGGGTGGTTCCAGTTTCGATATGATAATGGCAGGGGCTAAATCTGAAATGCCAGGTAGTATAGATAAAGCGCCAAGACATGATGAGGCCACAGGCTGGTCCAGTACTGCGATAAGCTATCAACGTGGTGAGGTAGATCCTCCCCATCATCATGTTGAGGGGCAGCTACTCTTCGCCACCAGAGGGGTTATGCTGGTGCAAACAGAGAGTGACCGTTGGGTGATCCCTCCTCAGCGGGCATTATGGCTACCGCCTTTGCATATCCATAGTTATCATCTGCTTTCACAAACCGATCTCAGGGCGATCTATTTCAGCAGTAGCCTTATCGCAGAATGTACGAGCTTTACGAAGAGTCAACAGGTGCATGTGATCACGGCTACGCCGTTAGTCAAAGAGCTTATCGCAGGGCTGTTCAGTGAGGACTACGCCAGACCGAGTCAACGGAAGATAGCTTTGTTGCTTCTGGAAATTCTCAGCGAGGCTCCACCTTTAACGATGGCGCTACCCATGCCGAATGATGAGCGATTATTTAGCGCGGCCAGATCGCTACTGGTCAATCAGCGCTGGGAAGCATCGCTGAGCGAGCTGGCTTTTATGTCGGCCATGTCGGAACGGACCTTTTCCCGCTTGTTTATGAAGGATACAGGCTTTAGTTTTAGAACATGGAAGCAGAGAGCCAGAATTTGCGCTTCGTTGGATCTTCTCGCGAACGGTGTTCCAATCAAACAGGTCGCTTACCAGCTTGGTTTCTCATGCCCGGCGGCCTTTACCGCTGCTTTTCGCTGCATTTTGGGGGCAACGCCACGCGATTATGTGCCTTAAACCGGGAAACCCTCAAAGCGGTCTTTGAGACTGTCATGGGCATATTACCAGACGCAGAAACCCTGCGAGGGTAGGGGTATCCCGCCTTTGCTGTTGAGAAAGGTAGTTTAATTTGCACCCGACATCACTCTCATTGATTAAAGCACGGAGTGGAGATTACTGCGGTCCACAGTTCTGACAAACCGTGAAAGAGAAGGCCTGCGTAAAGAAAAAAGGTGTCGCGATGCGTGATGAAATTACCTTACGACAGACCTTACGGTGATTTACGGCACCGGGTGGATTCCGGACGCTGTGAGCCCCTCATTGCTACGAAGCCTGATTCTGCTGTACCTCACGCCATATGATAGCTTGCGCAGCAATCACATCCTGCCCATTAATGCGTCCAGGGGAGTACTCCCGGGCCCTGGACATCCCCTGTGTGCCAAAAGCGGAAGTAGGCTGAAGATAAATTAGCATTGCTGTTAGTCGTGGGTTCTGCAGATGGGTAGAAATTGATAACTTAGGATGCAAGTTCGTCCCGCTCTTTCTGCAGTTTTCATCGAGGGGATATTCTGCGGAATAATTGTGCCCATATACATAGATAGTTCCGAATCGGAATGAGTTAATAATCGGTACAGCAGGCGTTGCGCTCGGGCCGACAATGATCGACCACGAAAAGCAGGAAGTATTACTTTGTCAGTAATACGATATCCTCTCAGAAAAGCGAGGTTTCCTTTCTGGCATATTAGCAACCCGGCGCGAACATCGTTTTCATAGATAATAAATACTTCTCTCTCAGAAATATGGTCACACAACTCTTCGTCATCAACTGCTACCAAATTGCTTGCAGATAGTTCGCGAACTGTCTGCCATGTATGCTTATAGGCATCGCCCAGGGCCTGACAACACCAGTCAAAATCTTCGTATGTCGCCACTTGCAAAGTAAGAGATTTATCATTGAATTCAGGGGGTTCAGAAAAAGAAGTGGCATATATATACTGGTCGGGAATACCCTGCGGGAAGGACTGGCCGGGTACAAGAATGCGGACATACTGAGCTCTGAGTTGTGACCATTCCTTACTAATGAGTTCTAATGCAGTATGATTTAGGTCAGAATCCATACCTACAATATCAATAAAAGGTTTGTTAATATTTCCGCCCTGATAACGGGGGCCAGTAAGAAATTGCTTTCCATCAATTTTGAGTTTTCGTTGTAAAAAATATTCCTGACATAAACCAGTTTCTCTCCAGGGAAATCGCGCCGAGAAACTTCTGTCTGTACACCTCGATTCCTGCTCTGACAACCATTGTTTTAACCATGAACGTAGAGTAACTTCAGGCACAGGTAGCCTGGCATATTGAGATAGCATGTAAGATAGCATAAAAAATATTTTGCCCTTGGATGTAAAAATGTTTTTTTAAAAAAATCAGAATAGTTCTACTCTCATTTTATTACCAATTATAGCTGGCACGTCAGCTCCTTGCTCAATGCGGACCTTTAGCTCGACAGCTTGTCCGCTCCGCGCCAGAAGCGAACAGTGTTATGAGTGGCCAGTGATAAAACTTCAGCCCGTTGACCTTGCCTTACAGCACCTCAACCACTTCAAATTCTTCTGCGATCAACTCCATATCTTCAGAAAAATGACCTGCAGAGCTGAAAAATCTCTGATGCTCTTTCTTCCAGTATTCAAGGCTTAAATCGCCTTCACCTTCTTTGCGGGCGAACGCTTCAGTGACATCACAAAAACGAACCAGCTGCATCGAAATCAGTCTGATCACGCAAACTGGAACATTCTGACCATCAAGAATAATGTTATAACTCCCGATTCTCGGGGCGGATTCTTCCTGCTGGTAAGAGGCAAAAGATCCGCAAGAGGCCGTTTTGATCCCTTTTTTGATCAGGTCAGCAAGCTCGTTAGCCAGTTCCGGACTGTCACCCATTTGCCAGGCATCTGCGCCGGGATATTTCTTTTTTATTTCCTCAACCTCAACCATGAAAATTCCTTCGTTATCGTCAATGAAAAGAAAAGCTATCCCTTTTTTAACATGAGCGGTCCCAACATAATAGGCGATATCATTCTTTAGATAGTGTGGTCCGTTCTTCGCTCAAAACTGACCTTGATCGATAACTTCGGCTGGCTGGACAATGCGTCGATTCCATTCTCGATGAGCCGAATCGGTGCCATTGTCTCCCTGGGTATCGCGCTGTACTTGATTTACTCCAGCAGCAGGGCAAAAGCCGCAACGGTGGAAATCCCCCGTCGGCCAGTACCGCAGGGGAGCTGACGATTATTGCCAGCGTTTCAGCAGCAGGCTGGCGTTAACGCCGCCAAAGCCAAAACCGTTCGACAGCGCATAACGCATCTTCTGCGGGCGGGCCTGCAGCGCCACCAGGTTCATGCCTGCCGCGTCTTCATCGGGGTGATGCAGGTTCAGCGTCGGCGGCACCACCTGGTCACGCAGGGCCTGAATGGTGAAGATGGCCTCGATCCCGCCGGCCGCGCCTAACAGATGGCCGGTGGCGGATTTCGTCGAGGTAATGGCGACCGGATGCGCGCCAAACAGCGTTTTAACCGCCGCCAGCTCACCTTTATCACCGACCTGCGTCGAGGTGGCGTGGGCATTGATATGGTCAATCTCGTCGACGGTCACCCCGGCCTGGCGAATTGCGGTCTCCATGGCCCGACGTGCGCCGTTCCCGTCTTCCGGGCCCGCGGTCAGGTGATAAGCATCTGCGCTGGTGCCGTAGCCGACCAGCTCGGCCAGCGGCGTGGCGCCGCGCGCCAGCGCGTGCTCCAGCGACTCGATCACGATAAGCCCGGCGCCTTCTCCCATCACAAAACCATCGCGGTCACGGTCAAAGGGGCGGGAAGCGCTTTCCGGCTGGTCGTTGGAGGCGCTGGACAGCGCCCTTGCCGCGGCAAACCCGGCCAGGCTAACGCGATGAATTGCCGCTTCCGCGCCGCCGCAGAGGGCAATATCCGCCTCGCCGCTGCGGATCAACCGCGCTGCATCGCCGATGGCCTGGGCACCCGCTGCGCAGGCGGTGACCGGCGCGCCGATGGGGCCCCGGAAGCCGTGGGCGATAGACACATGCCCGGCGGCCAGGTTGGCCAGAAAAGAGGGGATAGTGAACGGCGAGAGACGACGCGGCCCGCGTTCATCGGTGGTATGTACCGCATTGGCGATCTCGCTGAACCCGCCGATCCCGGTGGCGATCACCGTGGCAGTGCGTTCCTGTTCGGCCTCGGATGCTGGCGACCAACCGGCCTAAGCCAGCGCTTCGCGGGCGGCGACCAGCGCAAACTCAATAAAGCGATCCATCTTTTTGCGCTCTTTCGCCGGGATGGTCGCCAGCGGGTCGAAGCCGTGCAGCGGATCGCTGTCAATGGACGGCACCTGGCCGGCCACTTTGCAGGGAATATCCGCGACCAGCTGCTCGCTGAGTCGGGTGATCCCTGACTTTCCTGCCAGCAGCGACTGCCAGACGTGCTGTACGCCGCAGCCCAGCGGGCTGACAATCCCCATCCCGGTGACGACAATGCGTTTAACGGAAACGCCCATAGTTAACTCTCCTGTAGTATCAGTGTGCCGGCGGCTTTTTCATCAAGGGAACCAGCAGCGCGGCAAGTAAAAAAACCATCATGATGAGGTAGAACGCATCGGAAAAGGCCTGGGTTCGCGCCTCCCGCAGCGCCAGCGCGGCATCCGGTGAGATCCCCGCGTGGCGAAGTTTGCCGCGCTGCGCTGAACAAAATCCTGGCGTTATTCAGATGGCCGCCAGAACGAGGACGCTTTTCTTACTGGTCGGATTCATTGCTGGCATCTCTGTAAGGTTCAGGCTGGAATTTTTGCCCGCTATCGCCTTCGCGTTTGCGCAGCAGATATTCATGACGATATTTCATCAGCGGCGAGGCGGCGGGGCCCGGCACCATGGCGTATTTACCCGGGATAATCTCTTCCCCTGTCGCTTTATCCACCATGACTGGCTCCACGTGGCGCTGGGTTGCCATTTCCACCAGCTGCATCTGACGCCCTTCGGGGGCGAAGTGGCGATTACCCCATTCCGCCAGCGCCAGCAGCACCATGCGGAAATCGCGGCCGCGCGGCGTGAGGTGGTATTCGTAGCGCGGCGGGGTGCTGCTGTAGCACACCTTCTCCAGCAGTCCGTCATCGACCAGTTCCTTCAGGCGGCGCGACAGAATATTGGGCGCGACGTTGCTGCTTTTCTGGAACTCGTCAAAGCGGGTAAAGCCCGCGAAGGCATCGCGCAGGATCATGATGCTCCAGCTGTCGCCGATGCGGCCCAGGCTGCGGGCGATGGGGCAGGGAGCGTGGCAAAGCGGTTCATTTTTCATGGGCTGTCCAGTAACCAGGTGGCTTTTGCCAGCAAATTGACATAGTAACTATCAAAATGCAAGTTACTCTTCATGGTACCCGGAGAAGAAGCTGCTCCCGTTTCGCTACGCCGTTTCACCTTTGAATGCCGAAAACTGGACAGTCGCCGCCGCCTTATATCTGCTTGACCGTAATAAGAGATAAATATCGCTGATGGCAGATGAAACATTTTAATAATGATAAAAATCGAGGTGCTGGGTAATGACCTTTATTGGGGGATACGATATAAGGTATGGCGACACTCAAATTAACATTCTCATAACTTATAAAGGTTAAATAAATGAAGCAGGTGGGTATTGTTGGTTGGCGAGGGATGGTGGGCTCAGTATTGTTGCAACGCATGATCGAAGAAAATGATTTCGACGATATTACAGCGTATTTTTTTAGTACCTCCAGTGCGGGTGCCCCGGGCCCGGTTATTAATGGTAAAAGCGACAGGCTGAAAGATGCGAATTCCCTTAGCGCACTCGCCGAAATGGATATCATCATCACCTGTCAGGGCGGGGATTATACCAAAGCCATCTATCCGGCGTTAATTAACCATGGCTGGCAAGGTTACTGGATTGATGCGGCTTCGGCGCTGCGGATGGATGAAAGAGCCTGCATTATTCTCGACCCCGTCAACCGCGAAAATATCGATAGTGCGGTAAAAGCGGGAATTAAACTGTTTGTCGGCGGCAACTGCTCCATTACGCTGAGCCTGATGGGGTTGGCCGGGCTGATAAAAGCGGATCTTATCGAATGGATGAGCGTGATGACCTATCAGTCTGCCTCCGGGGCGGGCGCCAAACAGGTGCGGGAATTAATCGCGCAAAGCGCTTATATCAGTCAGCATTTATCCGCTGATGAACTGACATCATCAGGTTCCGTGCTGCCATTGGTAAATAAAGTGAGTGAGTTGATTAACAGCGCGGGCATGCCGGTGGAGAATTTTGGCGTCCCCCTCATGGGCAGCATCATTCCGTGGATCGACAGCGATCTGGGCGATGGAAACAGCCGCGAAGAATGGAAGGGCGAGGCGGAAACTAATAAAATTCTTGGCCTTGCGCCGGGTACCATCCCGGTCAATGGTTTATGCATTCGGGTCGGGGTGATCCGCTGTCACAGCGCGGCGATTACGCTGAAACTTAAACGTGAGGTCAGCGAAGCAGAATTTGCTGAGTTAGTCACCCATTCCCATCCGTGGGTAAACTATGTCCGCAATAATAAGCAAGAGAGTGTCAGTAAATTGACCCCGGCTGCTATTAGTGGTTCGCTGCAGGTAGGTATTGGCCGCTACAAGAAAATGTCGCTAAATAATGACCCAGTCTACTCGGTGTTAACGGTTGGCGATCAGCTATTGTGGGGGGCGGCGGAACCCCTGCGCCGCATGTTAAATATCCTGCTGGGCAAAATATAGTTACGGTCATCCGGGGAAAGCCCTCGCGCGCAGGCGGTTAAGACAAATGTTTAACGAAGCGTTTGCGAACCTCCTTGTAGCCGTTATTTTCATAAAATTGATGCGCTCTGATTCTTTTTTCACTACTTGAAAGCTCGATCTGAGCGCATTGTTTATCACGGGCGAGGCGCTCTGCGGCCTGGAGAAGCTGCTGGCCTATCCCTGATCCACGTGACGATTCCTCGATGACCAGCGCGGAAATTAATGCCCATAAACGGTTCTCATGTACCGGTAAAATAAAATTGATAACGATTACGCCACACACGGCGTTTTCTGTTTCCGCCACCAGCGCACTCATCATGCTCTGCGGGGCAGTGATGCGTTGCGCTAAGATCGCCGTCTCCGTCTGATAGCCCAACTGCAGAAATAGCGTTTGCAGCGAGGGGATATCTTTTGCTTCAGCAGCTCTGATGAACACCATGATCTTCGACTCCAAATAGCGTGTTACCGGACCGGAAGCGGGCCGGTGGATACCTTAGTCTCCGGTCCGCTCCCGTATACGCCACTCAGTCCATCAGACTGACCTGGGCGGCGACAATCCGCCAGCCGTAGGGGAAGCGTACCCAGGTCTGCTGCTGGCGGCCCAGGCGGGCGCTGCCTTCGCGGGTGAACTCGGTACTGCACACCGCCATATCCGCGCCAAAGGTGGTAATGGTGGTATGGCGCAGATCGCGGGCCAGACCGGCGGCGGGGCGGGCGGCGCGAAAGGCGCGGATCGCCTCAATGCCATACAGATTTTCGCCGGCTCCCAGCCGTACGGTGCGCGGGTCGTGCCAGAACAGCGCATCCAGCGCCTCGATGTTATTGCTGACCAGCGCCTCTTCATACTGATAAAACGCCGCCGTCACCTCGGCGAGGATCGCCGGGCGGTCTACATTATCCAGATTGATCATGCTGCACTCTCCGCCACTCGGGCATCGGTAATGCCCATCGCTTCCAGCGCCCGCGCGGCGCGAAGACAGGCTTGTTCGTTAAACGGCGCGGCAATCAGCTGCAGGCCAATCGGCTTACCGCTGGCGGTACGCAGGGGCACGGTCACCACCGGCAGACCGAGGAAGGAGATCGGCTGGGTCAGCATGCCCATGCTGGCGCGCACCGGCAGCGGCTGGCCGTTAATCACTATCTCCTCGGCGCCAATCGGCGTGGCGCTGCATGGAGTGGCCGGGGCAATCAGCACGTCGGCCTGACTGAACAGGGATTTGATCGCCTGACGGGCATGACGGCGGAAGCGCTGAGCCTGCAGATACCACGCCGAGGGGATCATCGCCCCGGCCAGCAGCCGCTCGCGGGAGTGGGGTTCAAAGCGCTCGGGCGAGTGGCGAAGATCCGCCAGATACTGATTGCCGCCTTCGCTGGCGCTGATGATAAAGGCCGCCGAGCGGGCCAGGGCGGCATCCGCGAACTGCAGCTCGCTGTCGGCGCTCAGCGCGTGGGCGACCCGATCCACGGCCGCCCGGGCGTCGTCATCGCACCAGGTGGTGAAATAGCCCCCCAGCCGCGCGCAGCGCAGCCCCTCCAGTCCGCGCTCCAGCAGGTTGCCGGTGCGCTCGCTGGCTTTATCGGCCTGAAAGTCATCGGCCGGGTCGCGTCCCTGCAGGGCGTCATACACCGCGGCGAGGTCGGCCACCCGACGGGCAAAGGGACCAATATGATCCAGACTGGCGACAAACGGATGGCTGCCGGAGCGGGAGAGGCGACCGAAGGTGGGTTTCAGGCCAAAGATCCCGCACAGCGACGCGGGGACGCGAATCGAGCCGTTGGTGTCGCTGCCGAGGCTGAAATGGACCAGTCCGGCCGCCACCGCCGCGGCCGAACCGCCGGAAGAACCGCCGGCGATCCGCGACAGATCGTGCGGGTTGCGCGTCGCGCCATAGTGGCTGTTTTCGGTGGTGAAGCCGTAGGCGTAGGCGTCCATATTGAGCATCCCGCTGAGCAGGGCGCCGGCGCTGTGCAGCTGGCGCACCGCCCAGCTATCGCTGGCTGCCGGCGGCCGGTCGCTCAGCAGTTCGGCGCCGGCGAGGGTGGTGTGCCCGGCGACATCAAACAGATTTTTCACCGCGTAAGGAATGCCTGCCAGCGGCGGCAGGGGGCGCTTTTCCCGGCGCAGGGCGTCGATGCTGTCGGCCTCCGCCAGCATGCGCTGGGCGGTGACCTCGGTCCAGGCGTTGATCTGCGGATTCACGCGGGCGATATCGTCCAGCGTCTGGCGGGCGATCTCCCGGGCGCTCAGTTCGCCTTCGTGCAGCGCACGCTGGATCTCGGCGATGGTGAAATGGTGAAGTGTCATGCTTTATACACCCCCGCAATCTCCTCGCGCGGCCCGAGGGGATAGTCCATCAGCGGCTGCGCCATGGCGGCGATGCGGGCAAACTGGCGCTCCAGCTCCTCACGGCGCGGCGCATCCAGCTCCATATGCAACAGGTGAGTCATCTGCGTCAGATACTCGCTCCAGTCTGGCTGTGTGGTCATGGTCTGCTCCTTAGTATCCGGCGGCGGCGCCGTTGCTGCGTGGATCGGTCGCCCCTTCAAGCAGACCGTTGGGATGGCGGACAATGGCCCCGGCGTGGCCCATCGCTTCGCTGAAATCGGCCAGCACTTCTACGTCGTGCCCCAGCTCGCGCAGGCGCGCGATACAGGCGGGGGCAAAGCGTCCCTCCAGCTTCAGTGAGTCGGAGGACTGGCCCCAGGTGCGGCCCAGCAGCCAGCGCGGACGGGAGATGCTCTCCTGCAACGGCACCCCCTGCAGGATATAGCGGGTAAACAGCGCCGCCTGCGTTTGCGGCTGACCGTCGCCGCCCATCGAGCCATAGACCATCACCCGGCCATCGTTCAGGCGCGCGGCGGCAGGGTTGAGGGTGTGGAATGGCTGTTTGCCAGGGGCCAGCGCCAGGAGATGCTGCGGGTCGAGGCTGAAGGCCGCCCCGCGGTTTTGCCAGACGATCCCGGTGTCCGGGAGTACCACGCCGCTGCCGAACTCGTGATAGATACTCTGAATAAACGACACTGCCAGTCCGCTGTTATCCACGACGCCCATCCAGACGGTATCGCCCGGGCCTTTGCCGCCGCCCCAGGGGGAAGCGCTGGCGTCGTCGATGCTGTCGGCCAGCGGCTGCAGGGCTTCCGGGGTGAGCAACTGCTGTACATCCACATCCAGATGGCGCGGATCGGTGATATGCGCATCGCGCAGGGCAAACGCCCGCTTGGTGGCTTCGACGATACGGTGCACCGTTTGCGCGTCGTCGGCATCGGCCATCTTCAGACGGTCGGTGATGCCAAGGATCGCCAGCGATACCAGCCCCTGCGTGGGTGGGGCAAGATTCCACAGCGTGCCCTGCTGGTGCTGGAGCGTCAGCGGCGCCGGACGCCGGGCGCGGTGGGTCTGCAGGTCGCGGAGGGTGACAGGCATCCCCAGCGCGGCCATACCCTGCGCGAGACGCTCGGCCAGCGGCCCGCGATAAAAGCTGTCGAGACCGTCGCTGGCCAGCATGCGCAGGGTACCGGCGAGGGCGGGCTGGCGAAAGCGGCTGCCGGGCCGCGGGGCCTCGCCCGCGACCAGCCAGGTTTCGCTGAAGCCCGGCTGATGGCGCAGCTCTTCCAGTTTGCTGGCGGTGGCGTGGGCCTGCGAGGCAGTGACCGGAATGCCGTCTTCGGCATAGCCGATCGCATCGGCCAGCAGGCGGGCCACCGGCAGCGCGCGGCCGGTTAAGTCCCGTGAAATACGCAGCGCCTCGTCCCAGCCGCTGACGGTGCCGGCGACGGTCAGCGCGGCCTGCGGTCCCCGGTGGGGAATATGCCGCTGTCCGGCGTAGGCCTCGAGGGTCGCCAGCGATCCGGCCGCCCCGCTGGCGTCAATGGCGATGGGGTCTCCCTCAGGCGGCACGATCAGCCAGAAGCCATCGCCGCCGAGGCCATTCATATGGGGATAGACGACGGCGATGGCCGCCGCGGCTGCAACCATCGCTTCAATGGCGCTGCCGCCCTCGCGCAGGATCGCCAGCGCGCTCTGACTGGCGAGGTGGTGGGGGGCCACCGCCATGCCGTGGGTCGAAACGTTGCTACTGTGCATAAATTATCCTTTCTGAACGAATCACCCGCAGAACACTGCAAAAGCTGTTCCATCTCTGAACGTTTCGTTTCATTGATAAAAACGATGACCAGAATTTTCCCACTGGCACGCTATGTGTAAGGCATAGCAGATACAGTATGATGAGGAATGGATGATGAAACGAAAGTTACAGGGGCGCTATGCAACAACTCGATGAACGACTGAAAGGGCAATACGCCTCGCTGTCGCCGCAGGAGCAGCGGGTGGCGGATTTCATCTTTGACCACTTTGATGACCTGATAAGCTACAACAGCGCCGAGCTGGCGCAGCTGAGCGGCGTGTCGAAAGCCACCGTCAGCCGGCTGTTCAAGCGCCTCGGTTACGACAAATATAAGGATATGCGCGATGAACTGCGCACCCTGCGCCAGAGCGGGATGCCGCTCACCGACCAGCGCGACGCGGTGCAGGGTAACACGCTGCTGGCGCGCCATTATAAGCAGGAGATGGCAAACCTCACCCAGTGGGTCAACGCCCTCGACGCCCGCCAGTTCGCCGAGGCGCTGACGGCGATGGTGGCCGCGCGCCGCATTGTGGTGATTGGCATGCGCAACGCCTATCCGGCGGCGCTGCATCTACGCCAGCAGCTGCTGCAGGCCCGCGGCCAGGTGCTGGTGCTGCCCCAGCCGGGTCAGAGTCTCAGCGAAGAGCTGGTCGATCTGACCGCCGATGATCTGGTGGTAATGATGGCGTTTCGCCGCCGGCCGCGAATAGTACGCCCGCTGCTGCAGCAGCTGCAGCGCGACGGGGTGCCGGTCCTGTTAATGTGCGAGCCGCAGGCCCACAGCCTGTTTCCGCTCTCCCGCTGGCAGCTCTGCGCGCCGCTGGACAGCGTCTCCGCCTACGATAGCTATGCCTCGGTCAACAGCCTGATTAATCTGCTGGCCAATGCCTTTCTCCATGAAACGCTCGACAGCGGTCGTCCGCGCATCCACGATATCGCCACGCTTTACCAGCAGCTGGACGAGCTGGAACAACGCTGATGGGGCGCCAGCGTGGTGCTGTGCATTATTATGGTGCAATAAAAACCACGTGATGGCGCCGCCGCTCTCTGAACACTTTTCCGTTAACGCTTGTCCTTTCTCACTTTTTGTTTTAATTCCTCGCCAACCCTCGCCTCGTCCGTATCTGGCACATTAGTTGCAAAAACAGATTCAAAGAATCTTTTGTTTCATGCTAACGTAACGGGTAAACATCATGAAGAAACTGTTGATCGCGCTGGCCGGGGCCGCTTGTCTCCTATCGTCTGTTTCTGCCGCGCAGGCTGACCAGCTCCAGGATATTGAAAAACGCGGCGTCATCCGCATTGCCGTACCCCAGGACTTTCCACCGTTCGGCTCGGTGGGTACCGACCTGCAGCCGCAGGGGTATGACATCGATATGGCGCGCTATCTGGCGAAATCGATGAAGCTCAAGCTGCAGCTGGTCCCGGTGACCAGCGCCAACCGCGTGCCGTATCTGCAGACCGATAAGGTGGACCTGGTGATCTCCAGCCTCGGCAAGAACGCCGAGCGCGAGAAGGTGATCGACTTCAGCCGCGCCTACGCCCCGTTCTTCCTCGGGGTGTTTGGCCCGAAAGGGGCGGAGCTGAAGGACGCGGCCGCGCTGAGCGGCAAAAGCATCGGCGTGACCCGTGGGGCGGTGGAAGATATGGTGCTGACCAGCGTGGCGCCGCAGGCGGCGCAGATTAAGCGCTACGAGGACAATAACACTACGCTGTCGGCTTACCTGTCCGGTCAGGTGCAGTATGTCGCCACCGGAAACCTGGTGGTGGCGGCTATCTCCCGGCAGAACGCCGACAAAGCGCCGGTCCCGAGCTTTATGCTGAAGGACTCGCCGTGCTTTATCGGTCTGAAAAAGAACGAACCGGCGCTGAAGGCGAAAGTGGATACCCTCATCGAGCAGGGCATTAAGGACGGCACCCTCAACGGTCTGTCTGAGAAGTGGCTGAAAGCGCCACTGCCTGCCAGCCTCGGCGCGTAAGGTCTGGGGATGACGGAGCAACTTCATTTCTCTGAGCTCTGGCCGCACTGGCCGGAGCTGCTGGCCGGTCTGTGGGTGACGGTGCAGTTGACGGTGCTGGCGACGATCGGCGGACTGGCGATCGGCATCCTTGGGGCGGCGATCCGCAGCGGTCGCCCGGGAATGCTCAGCCGGGTATGGGGCGGATATGTGGAAATCATCCGTAATACGCCGTTTGTGGTGCAGCTCTTTTTTATCGTCTTTGGTTTACCGAACCTCGGACTGAAGATGACCGCCGGTGAAGCGGCGCTGCTGGCGATGGTGGTTAACCTCGGCGCCTATAGTACCGAGATCGTCCGCGCCGGCATTCAGGTGACGCCGAAGGGCCAGTGGGAAGCTGGTCGCGTGCTCGGGCTCAGCCGGACGCAAACCTTCGTTCGCGTCGTACTGCCCCCGGCGCTGCAGCGGATTTATCCGGCGCTGGTCAGCCAGTGCATCATTGTGATGCTCGGCTCGTCAGTGGTGTCGCAGGTCTCCTATGAGGAGCTGACCTTCGCCGCCAACCTGATCCAGTCGCGGACATTTTTGAGCTTTGAGGTCTATCTGGTGACCACCGGGATCTACTTAGCGTTATCGATAGCGATGCGCCAGCTGCTGATGGCGGCGGGGCGTAAATGGCTGGGGGTACAGGCCTGATGACCACTTTTACTGACTGGGACATTATCCGCAACCTGCTACTGGCCGGTCGCTGGACGGTGCTGCTGTCGCTGGTCGCGTTCACCGGCGGGGCGCTGGTGACCTTACCGTTACTGCTGCTGCGTCTCACCGGCGGACGCCAGGTGAAACGGCTGATCCGCGGGTATATTGAGCTGTTCCAGGGCACGCCGCTGCTGATGCAGCTGTTTCTGGCATTCTTTGGCGTGGCGCTGTTCGGCGTTGACGTCTCGGCGTGGACCGCCGCCTCGGTCGCCCTGACGCTCTACACCAGCGCCTTTCTGCTGGATATCTGGTTCGGCAGCATTCGCGCGCTGCCGAAAGGCCAGTGGGAAGCCTCGCGCTGTCTCGGGCTGAGCTTCGGCCAGACCCTGTACCGGGTGGTGGCGCCGCAAGCGCTGCGCATTGCTATCGCGCCGACCGTCGGGTTCGCCGTACAGGTGATCAAAGGCACGGCGCTGGCATCGATTATCGGCTTTGTGGAGCTGACCAAGGCAGGGACGATGCTGACCAACGTCACTTATCAGCCATTTAAAGTGTTTGCCCTTGTGGCGCTGGGCTATTTCATTCTGTGCTATCCGCTGTCCCGCTACAGCCGCTATCTGGAGAACAAATTCAATGCCTCTCATCACCATTAATCAGATGCAGAAGTACTACGGCGACAACCATGTGCTGAAGGGCGTCGATCTGGATATCGACATGGGGGAAGTGATCTCGATCATCGGCCGCAGCGGCTCGGGTAAAAGCACCCTGCTACGCTGTATCAATGGTCTGGAGGGCTACCAGGAGGGAAGCATCAAGCTCGGGGGCATGACCATCACCAACCGCGATTCCCAGGCCCGGGAGATCAGCCGCTCCATCGGCATGGTGTTCCAGAACTTTAATCTCTTTCCGCACATGACGGCGCTGGAGAACGTCATGCTGGCCCCGCGGCGGGTGCTGAAGAAGTCCCAGGCAGAATGCCGGGAGCTGGCGCAGCGGATGCTGGAGAAGGTCGGGCTCGGCGACCGTCTGGATTACTACCCGGCCAACCTCTCCGGCGGCCAACAGCAGCGCGTGGCCATTGCCCGGGCGCTGGCCATGTCGCCGAAAGTTTTGCTCTGTGACGAAATCACCTCGGCGCTTGACCCGGAACTGGTGGGTGAAGTGCTGAAGGTGCTGGAGCAACTGGCGGCGGAAGGTATGACGCTGATCCTCGTCACCCATGAAATGAATTTTGCCCGCGAAGTGGGCGACCGCGTGGTGTTTATGCATCAGGGACGCGTCTGGGAGCAGGGCGACAGCAAAACGCTGTTCGCCAGCCCGCAGACCAGCGAACTGAAACAGTTTATCTCCTCGGTGCGCGGTCTTAACTAACGTAAGGAATGGCAGATGGATATCACTCAGTTTTCGCAAATTAACCCGCCGCAGCGCCTGCTGATGGGGCCGGGGCCGATCAATGCCGACCCGCGCGTGCTGCGCGCCATGTCGAGCCAGCTGGTTGGCCAGTACGATCCGGCGATGACCCACTACATGAATGAAGTCATGGCGCTCTACCGCGGCGTGTTTCGCACCGAAAATCGCTGGACGATGTTGGTCGACGGCACCTCGCGCGCCGGGATCGAAGCGATTCTGCTGTCGGCGATCCGTCCCGGTGACAAGGTGCTGGTGCCGGTGTTCGGCCGGTTTGGTCATCTGCTGTGCGAGATCGCGCGTCGCTGTCGGGCAGAAGTGCACACCATCGAGGTGCCGTGGGGCGAGGTCTTTAAACCGGATCAGGTTGAGGATGCGATCAAGCGCGTGCGGCCGCGCCTGCTGCTCACCGTGCAGGGCGATACCTCCACCACCATGCTGCAGCCGCTGGCGGAGCTGGGAGAGATTTGCCGTCGTCACGATGTGCTGTTCTATACCGACGCCACCGCGTCGCTCGGCGGTAACCCGCTGGAAACCGACGCCTGGCAGCTGGACGCCGTGTCCGCCGGGATGCAGAAGTGCCTGGGCGGTCCTTCCGGCACCTCGCCCATCACCCTCAGCCCGCGGATGGAAGAGGTCATCCGCCGCCGCCGCTGCATTGAGCAGGGGATCCGCACCGATGCCCATCACGATGGCGTCGACGAGATGATCTACTCCAACTATTTCGATCTCGGCATGGTGATGGATTACTGGGGGCCGGAGCGCCTTAACCACCATACCGAAGCGACCTCGGCGCTGTTCGCCGCCCGGGAGTGCGCGCGCCTGATCCTCCAGGAGGGACTCGACAACGGCATCGCCCGCCACAAACTGCACGGCGATGCGCTGCTGAAGGGCATCCAGGCGATGGGGCTCGAGACCTTTGGCGACCTGCGGCACAAAATGAATAACGTGCTGGGGGTGGTGATCCCCAACGGGGTCAACGGCGATCAGGTACGCAAACTGATGCTGGAAGATTTCGGCATTGAAATTGGCACCTCGTTTGGTCCGCTGCACGGTAAAGTCTGGCGCATTGGCACCATGGGCTATAACGCGCGTAAAGACTGCGTGATGCAGACGCTCAGCGCGCTGGAAGCGGTCCTGAACTACCTCAGGTTCACCACCACTCAGGGCGCGGCGATGCAGGCGGCCTGGGATCACTACCGCACCGAGGCCACCCTATGAGTGACACCGTCCGCCAGCAGGCGGAGAGAGAGGCGGCCGCCAGCCGGGTGATGGCGCGTGCCGATCGGCTGGCCGCCCTCAGCGAAACCGCCGATGCCCTGACCCGGGTCTATCTGTCGCCCGAGCATCTGCAGGCCAACCAGCTGGTGGGGCAGTGGATGCAGGCTGCCGGCATGATGGTGTGGCAGGACAGCGTCGGCAACATCTGCGGACGTTATGAAGGACAACAGGAGGGGGCGCCGGCGGTGCTGCTGGGCTCTCATCTTGACACCGTGCGCAACGCCGGACGCTACGACGGCATGCTCGGCGTGCTGGCGGCGATTGAGGTGGTCCAGCGTCTGCACCAGCAGGGGCGACGGCTGGCGAAGGCAATCGAGATCGTCGGCTTTGGCGATGAAGAGGGCACCCGCTTTGGCATCACCCTGCTCGGCAGTCGCGGCGTCACCGGCACCTGGCCTGAAAGCTGGCTGTCACAGTGCGATTCCGACGGGGTGAGCGTCGCCCAGGCGCTGGTGAATGCCGGACTCGATCCGGCGCGGATCGCCCACGCGGCCCGTCACCCGCGGGATATCGCCGCCTATCTGGAACTGCATATCGAGCAGGGGCCGTGCCTGGAGCAGGCGGGGCTGGCGCTCGGCGTGGTGGAGGCGATTAATGGCGCCAGACGGCTGAACTGCCGCTTTACCGGCGAAGCTGGCCATGCCGGCACGGTGCCGATGCTTCATCGCAAGGACGCCCTCGCCGCGGCGGCGGAATGGATGATGCAGGTGGAAAACCTGACCCGGCAGCACGGTGGCAACCTGGTGGCGACGGTCGGCACCCTGCGCTGTGCGCCGGGCGCGGTAAACGTGATACCGGGCGAGGTGCAGCTGACGCTGGATATTCGCGGCCCGCAGGATGCGCCGCTGACGGCGCTGCTGGAGGAACTGCTGGGGCAGGCGCAGGCCATTGCCGGGCGCCGCCAGCTGAGTTTCGCCGCCGAGGAGTATTATCGCATCGCCGCC
>NZ_GL882838.1:24944-36437 GCF_000195655.1 Klebsiella sp. MS 92-3 | reverse complement strand
TTACGGGCGCCCTACGTTATGTTATTTACTGCTCACCGGCAGGCCAGCGCCCTGCGACTCGCCCTGCGGCAACTCGAGAACGGCAACCGACCAGGCCGGCAGCGTGACCGAACCGTCAGCGGCAACCTGCACGCCGCTCGCCAGCGACCGGTCGCCCGCCGCCTGCTGAATAGCGCTCAGCTGGAGCGATGTGCCGGCGAAGTCCTGCAGCGTCCGGCTTTCCGGCGCGGCGTTGATCGCCACCACGATGCCGTCGACACGGCTGTCCAGACTGGCGCCAGCCTGCATCCCGTCATCGATGGTCATCACCAGCAGACCCGTCTGCTGATCGGCGCCAGTATTGCGGAAGTCCACGCGCTTCATCACCGTCGCGCCGTCGCCGAGGGTAAACAGCGGAGACGATTTACGCAGCGCGGTCAGCTCCTGATAAAACGCGGTCATCTGCTTGAGCTCCGTTTCACCCGGAGTAGCCACCGCGTCTTTCACCCGGGCGATAATGTCATAATTGCTGCCATCATCGCTGCTGCGCGGCATACCGACGTTGTAGTTGTTGTCCTGCAGGGAGTAGTCCACGCGGTTAAACCAGTCGCCGGAATCATACGAATCGCGGGTAAAGGATTTAGAGCGCAGCAGCTCCGAGCCCTGCTGGTCAAAGGCGATCCCCTGGCCGAGCATCACCGTCGCCAGCGACACCGCCTGCATCCGGACGCGGGTATCGAGATCCGCCTCCTGAGCGGCTTTATAGCTGATCATGTCCCACAGCGTCTGGTTATCGTGTTTTGACACATAGTTCACGACTTCCGTCGGATCAGCCGCATAGCCGCCTGGCGCGCCGTTATAGTCAATCTCGCTGCCTCTCTTCACCGCGCCGTCTTTGTCGATCAGCACAAAGTCCGCAAGGTTACCGGCCATGCCGAGACGGGTCAGATCGGCGAGGTGACGCGCCTGATCGTCGGTCAGGGTGGTCAGCTCATTCGGCAGAACGCCGGCCCCGCTGCCCACGCCCTGGTTCTGGCGTAATGCGTCACCGGAGTCGAACGGCCCGCCGCCGCGCACGGCGTCGCGCAGACGATCGGAGAACGTGCCGATCCCGGTGCCTTTGAGATTGATTTGCGAGGCAATTTCAAAGCGATCGCTCTGGTTGGAATCCCAGCCTTCGCCAAAGAAGTAGATATCCGGGTTCAGCGCTTTAATGCGTTCCCAGGCCGAGAGGATCTGCGCTTTCGGGTGGTAGCCCATCAGGTCGAAGCGGAAGCCATCGATCTTATAATCGGTGGTCCATACCGCCAGTGAATCGGCGATAAGCTTGGCGAACATCCGGTGCTCTGGCGCCGAGTCGGAGCAACAGGTAGCCGATTCCACGCTGCCGGTGGTTTCGTTCAGACGCTGGTAGTACCAGGGGACGATCTTATCCAGTACCGAGGTGCGATCGGTCGGGCCGGCGGCGTTGGTGTGGTTGTACACCACGTCCATAATGACGTTCATTCCCAGATCCTGCTTGATCGCCTGAATCATGGTGCGGAACTCTTTAATACGCGCCGTGCCTTCCGGATCGGTGGCGTAGGATCCTTCCGGTACCGTGTAGTGGAACGGATCGTAGCCCCAGTTATAGGAGTCGGTCTGCGCCACCAGCGTATTCAACGCCTGCACCTGCGGGTTATCCTTGCTGTCGTTCTGCTTCAGCTGAGTCAGCACCTCTTCAACCGTCGAACCGCTGTCGCAATAGCCCGCAAACTCGCTGCTCTTCACCGCGCTATTGACCTCGCACAGGCGGCTGAACGGCTGCTGAATATCGGCGACCTTGTCGTTGAACTCATTGACCGTCGCCAGATCGAAGACCGGCAGCAGCTCAATATGGGTCACGCCCGAGGCCGACAGCTGTTTCAGATGCTGGACCATATTGCTTTCCTGGGCGGTGAGCGCCAGATACTTACCGCGCAGCTCCGCAGGAACGGTTTGATCCCAGGCGGAGAGATCGCGAATATGCGATTCGTGAATCGTCATTTTCGCCAGATCGGCTTTGGTTTTCTGCGCGTGCGGCATCGTCAGCCCGTCCCAGCCTTCCGGCTTCAGCGCGCTGTCGTTGAGATCGACCACCTGGCTGTACTCCGAGTTGGTCGACAAACTGTGGGCGTAGGGATCGGTCACTTCGTACTGCTCGACTTTACGCGACTGCGGGTGGTAGACCGTCATCGCGTAGCGGTAGAAGGCGCCCTTCAGGTCGCTTCCCCCCTGCCAGGACCAGGCGCCGGAGGCGCTGTCGCGGGTCATCGGGTGACTGGCTATCACTTTCTTGTCCGCGCTATAGATCACTAGCTCGACCTGCTGCGCCGTGGGCGCCCAGACGCGGAAGGTCACGCCGCTATCGGTTAGCTGGGCGCCATAGCTCAGCGCCTCGGCGGCGGCGGCATAGGTATCGTCCAGCACGCCGGCGGTCTGCACCTGGGTGGCTGAGCTCAGGATCCCATCGCTTTCCGCGGCTATCGCCACCGTCTCGCCCTGCAGCAATTCATCGACGTTAACATCATCCGGCAGTTTAAAGGCTGGATAGCTGGCGAGATGCGGGAAGCGCATGCTTACCTGCTGGTTGACGGTGGTGGGGGTCAGCTTGACATATTTATCGCTAAATTCGCCGTTACTGTCGGCGGCCACCTTACTGCTGTGGCTGTAATAGAGGCGCACAATGGGTTTATTTTCCCCACCCGGCCACAGCAGAGTAGTCTTATCGACCCAGTGCGCATCGGCCAGCGCCACGCCAAAGGCGGCGCGGAAGGCGTCGGCGCGGGAGTCATAGAGCGCGCTGTTGCCGGCGATGACCGATACCGTCCGATCGGTGAAATCACTGAAAGAGACGCGCAGGTCGCTGTCGATAAGCTTATTGGTGCCATCGCGGACGATAACGTTGATGCATCCGCTCTCTTTAGTCAGCGGGATCACCCAGTAAGGGCCATATTTGTCGCTGCCGGTCGGCGTGGTGCTGACATCATTCCAGTCCGCCACCGGCGCGCTCAGCGCGTCACAGGTTTCGTTGTTCCATAAATAGAGGTTTTTCGTCGCATAGTCGGCCGGCGTGCTGCTGGTGATGCCGGCGATATCGACGAGATGAATGACAGCCTGCCTGGCGGAAGCCTGCACCGCTTCGCCTGGGACGGCAACGTCCGGTAAGCGGACGACGACATCCTGCGGGTCGGGCGTGCCGGGAGTGCCTGGGTTGCCAGGATTGCCTGGTGAACCCGGTGAGCCAGAGGTAGAAGAGGAAGAGCTGTTATCACAGCCACTCAATAATACTAACGATCCAAGAAATAGGGCATGACAGGTATATCTGAGCATTCGATAGTCCCTAATATGCTTATTAAATTATAAAAGGTAAGAAAGGATGAATATCTTTACAGCGCGCTAATTAGATATTTTTGCTTTCCCAGGCGCAATCATCCCCCACAAATGAGCGGGGGGCGTAGGAAGCCGGGGGAGTAAATCAATAAAGGGAATGACGACCCGAAACCGCAAACTGATTATGATTCGCCACGCTTATCGCCACTCTCCGGCAATAAATAATTCAAAAGCCAATAATCACCTACCTGTTTCGGTAGGGTATTACGCCAACGTGCAGAAAAATAAATTAGCAAAGGAATTAAAATGCCAGTTTCTGTGATGAGGTTAACAAATATAAATAAAGGGATAATTAAATTATTACCACAAATTGTGACGCTCATCATATTAATAACCGCTATCCCACAGCTGGCGAAATTAACCTGGCGCGTGGTATTCCCTGTGAGTCCTGAGGATATTTCCGCTCTACCGTTAACCATGCCTCCGCCGGCAGATCCGGAATTAAAAAATGTGCGGCCCGCATTTACCCTGTTTGGCCTGGCGGTGAAAAATAGCCCCACGCCAACGGATGCTGCCAGTCTCAATCAGGTGCCGGTTTCCAGCCTGAAGCTACGCCTGGCCGGGCTACTCGCCAGCAGCAACCCGGCGCGCTCCATCGCTATTATCGAAAAGGGAAATCAGCAGGTTAGCCTTAGCACGGGCGATCCCCTCCCAGGATATGATGCGCGGATCGCCGCCATTCTGCCTGACCGGATCATCGTCAATTATCAGAGGCGCAAAGAGGCCATTTTATTATTTAACGACAGTCGCGCGCCGTCGCCGCCGCCCACCGCCGCGGGCAACCCGCCCCTCGTGAAGCGACTCCGCGAACAGCCGCAAAATATCCTCACTTATTTATCTATTTCGCCGGTACTCAGCGGCGACAAACTGCTGGGTTATCGACTAAACCCAGGCAAAGACGCCTCGCTGTTTCGCCAGTCCGGCCTGCAGGCAAATGATTTGGCGATTGCCTTAAATGGCATCGATTTACGCGACCAGGAGCAAGCGCAACAGGCGCTGCAGAATCTGGCCGACATGACCGAAATAACGCTAACCGTTGAGCGGGAAGGCCAACGACACGATATTGCTTTCGCGCTGGGGGATGAATAATTGCCAACCATGAAAAGCCTGCGAAAAATGCTGCCTGCGCTGCTGATATTAACCCCGCTGCTATTTTCTCCGGCCGCCGCGGAGGAATTTTCCGCCAGTTTTAAAGGCACCGATATCCAGGAATTTATCAATACCGTCAGCAAAAACCTGAATAAAACGGTGATTATCGATCCCAGCGTACGCGGCACTATCACCGTGCGCAGTTACGATATGCTCAATGAAGAACAATATTATCAATTCTTCCTCAGCGTGCTGGATGTATATGGCTTCGCCGTGATCAATATGAATAACGGCGTGCTAAAAGTGGTCCGCGCCAAAGACGCCAAGACCTCGGCCGTGCCGGTCGCCAGCGCGGCCGCGCCGGGCGAAGGCGATGAAGTGGTCACCCGGGTGGTGCCCCTGACCAACGTCGCCGCCCGCGATCTCGCCCCGCTGCTCCGCCAGCTGAACGATAACGCTGGCGCCGGCAGCGTGGTCCATTATGAGCCCTCCAACGTACTGCTGATGACCGGCCGCGCGGCGGTTATCAAACGCCTGCTGACCATTGTCGAGCGCGTCGACAACGCCGGGGATCGCAGCGTGGTGACCGTGCCCCTTTCCTGGGCCTCCGCCGCGGAAGTGGTCAAACTGGTTACCGAGCTTAATAAAGATACCAGCAAGTCGGCGCTGCCGGGCTCGATGGTGGCGAACGTGGTGGCCGATGAGCGCACCAACGCGGTACTGGTGAGCGGCGAACCAAACTCGCGCCAGCGCATCATCGCCATGATCAAACAGCTCGACCGCCAGCAGGCGGTACAGGGTAACACCAAAGTGATCTACCTGAAGTACGCCAAAGCCGCCGATCTGGTGGAGGTTCTGACCGGGATCAGCAGCTCGCTGCAGAGCGACAAGCAAAGCGCCAGGCCAGTGGCCGCGATCGACAAAAATATTATTATCAAAGCCCACGGCCAGACCAACGCCCTGATCGTCACCGCGGCGCCGGACGTGATGAACGATCTTGAGCGGGTGATCGCCCAGCTCGATATCCGCCGCCCGCAGGTGCTGGTGGAGGCGATTATTGCCGAAGTGCAGGATGCCGATGGCCTTAATCTCGGTATCCAGTGGGCAAACAAAAACGCCGGCATGACGCAGTTCACCAACAGCGGTTTGCCGATATCGACGGCTATCGCCGGCGCCAACCAGTACAACAAAGACGGTACCATCAGCAGCTCGCTGGCCAGCGCCCTCGGCTCGTTTAACGGTATCGCCGCCGGCTTCTATCAGGGGAACTGGGCGATGCTGCTCACCGCCCTCTCCAGCAGTACCAAGAACGATATTCTGGCCACCCCCAGCATCGTCACCCTCGATAACATGCAAGCCACCTTTAACGTCGGCCAGGAAGTTCCGGTATTAACCGGCTCGCAAACCACCTCAGGCGACAACATCTTCAATACCGTCGAGCGCAAAACCGTCGGCATTAAACTGAAGGTGAAGCCGCAGATTAACGAAGGCGATGCGGTGCTGCTGGAGATAGAGCAGGAGGTATCGAGCGTTGCCGACTCGGCCTCCAGCACCAGCAGCGATCTCGGGGCGACCTTCAATACCCGGACGGTGAATAACGCCGTGCTGGTTGGCAGCGGCGAAACGGTGGTGGTTGGCGGGCTGCTGGATAAAACCGTCACCGATACCGCTGACAAAGTGCCGCTGCTCGGGGATATCCCGGTGATCGGCGCCCTGTTCCGCTCCGACAGCAAGAAAGTGTCGAAACGCAACCTGATGCTGTTTATCCGCCCGACCATCATTCGCGATCGCGATGAGTACCGCCAGGCTTCTTCCGGCCAGTACACCGCCTTCAACAATGCGCAAACTAAACAGCGGGGTAAAGAAAGCAGCGAAGCGTCGCTCAGCAACGACCTGCTGCACATCTATCCGCAGCAGGAGACCCAGGCCTTCCGCCAGGTCAGCGCCGCCATTGACGCCTTCAATCTCGGAGGCCGCCCATGACGCCAGCCGCCGAACGCCGTCCGCTGTTGCCCTTCGCCTGGGCCCGCGCGCACCATCTTGTGCTGCTCAGCGACGGCGAATGCTGCGAAGCGCTGTGCCGCCCCGATACCGCCGCCCGGGCGCTGCTGGAAGCGCGCCGCCTGGCGGACGGCCCGATGCGCGTCAGCCGTCTGGCGCCGGACGCGTTCGAGAAAGTGCTGGTGCTCAGCTATCAGCGTGATTCGGCGGAGGCGCACCGCATGATGGCCGACATCGGCAACGAGCTCGACCTCTATACCCTCGCCGAAGAGCTGCCGGACACCGACGATCTGCTCGACAGCGAGGACGACGCGCCGATCATCCGCCTGATCAACGCCATGCTCACCGAGGCCATCAAAGAGAAAGCCTCGGATATTCATATCGAAACCTACGAGCGCCATCTGCAGATCCGCTTTCGCGTCGACGGCGTGCTGCGGGAAATTCTGCGCCCGCAGCGGCGGCTGGCCGCCCTGTTAATTTCGCGCATCAAGGTGATGGCCAGTCTGGACATTGCCGAAAAGCGGGTCCCTCAGGATGGCCGCATGGCGCTGCGCATCGGCGGGCGAGCAATCGACGTGCGCGTCTCCACCCTGCCCTCCAGCCACGGCGAACGCGTCGTCCTGCGTCTGCTGGACAAAAACAGCGTCAACCTGGATCTGCTGACGCTGGGCATGCCGCCCGCCCTGCTCGATCGGGTCGATGCGCTGATCGCCCGCCCGCACGGCATCATCCTGGTCACCGGTCCGACCGGCTCCGGGAAAAGCACGACGCTCTACGCCGCCCTCAGCCGCCTCGACGCCCGGGAGCGCAACATCATGACCATTGAAGATCCGGTGGAGTATGAGCTGGAGGGCATAGGCCAGACCCAGGTCAACGCCAAAGTCGAGATGACCTTCGCCCGCGGCCTGCGTGCCATCCTGCGCCAGGATCCGGACGTAGTGCTGGTGGGCGAAATCCGCGATGGCGAAACCGCCCAGATCGCCGTTCAGGCCTCGCTGACCGGGCACCTGGTGCTGTCGACCCTGCACACCAACAGCGCGCTGGGCGCCATTTCCCGTCTACAGGATATGGGCGTGGAGCCTTTTTTACTCTCCACCTCGCTGCTGGCAGTGATGTCGCAGCGGCTGGTGCGCCAACTGTGCCCGCACTGCCGTCAGCCCTGGCAGGCGGATGCCAACACCGCCCGGCAGATGGCGGTCCCGGTCGGCGCGCGGCTGTGGCAGCCCAAAGGCTGTCCGGAGTGTAATTTCATCGGCTATCGTGGGCGTACCGGGATCCATGAACTGCTGCTAATCGACGATCGCGTGCGCGCCGCCATCCACCGCGGCGAGAACGAGATCACCCTGATCCAGCAGCTGGGGCCAGCCTGGCAAACCCTGCGTCATGCCGGACGCGACAAAGCGCTGGCGGGGATCACCAGCTGGGAGGAGGTGATGCGGGTCACCGAACAGCAAACGACGGAAAGCGTCTAAGATGGCCCTGTTTCGCTATCAGGCGCTGGACGCGCAGGGCAAAACCCGTCGCGGCCTTCAGCAGGCCGACTCCGCCCGCCACGCCCGCCAGCTGCTGCGGGACAAGGGCTGGCTGGCGCTGGAAGTGACAACTGCCGACCCGGCGCGGCGACTGTGGGCCGGCGGATCCCTTACCCGACGTACCAGCACCGGTGATTTAGCCCTGCTCACCCGCCAGCTGGCGACTCTGGTTGCCGCCGGGATCCCGCTGGAAAAGGCGCTCGATGCCGTCGCCCAGCAGTGCGAAAAGCCGTCGCTAAGAACGTTAATGGCCGGGGTGCGCAGCAAAGTGCTCGAAGGCCACTCGCTGGCGGAGGCGATGCGCGGCTATCCCGCCTGCTTCGACGGGCTGTTCTGCGCCATGGTGGCGGCCGGCGAAACCTCCGGCCATCTCGACGGCGTACTGAACCGGCTTGCTGACTATACCGAGCAGCGCCAGCAGCTCCGCGCCCGCCTGCTGCAGGCGATGATCTACCCCATCGTACTGACGCTGGTCGCTATCAGCGTGATCGCCATTCTGCTCTCCACCGTGGTGCCGAAAGTCGTTGAGCAGTTTGTCCATCTTAAACAGGCCCTGCCCTTCTCTACCCGGCTGCTAATGAGCCTGAGCGACATCGTGCGCAGCGCGGGCCCCTGGCTGGCGCTGCTGTCGTTACTGGCGCTGCTGGCGCTGCGCTATCTGCTGCGCCAGCCCGCCCGGCGGCTCGCCTGGGACCGGGCGCTGCTGCGCCTGCCGGTCATCGGCCGCGTGGCCCGCAGCGTCAACAGCGCGCGCTACGCCCGCACCTTAAGCATTCTCAATGCCAGCGCGGTGCCGCTGCTGCTGTCGATGCGCATCAGCGCCGACGTCCTCAGCAACGCCTGGGCGCGCAGCCAGCTGGCGGCGGCCAGCGAATCGGTACGCGAAGGCGTCAGTCTGCATCGGGCGCTGGAATCCACCGCCCTGTTTCCGCCGATGATGCGCTACATGATCGCCAGCGGCGAACAGAGCGGCGAACTGACCGCCATGCTGGAGCGCGCGGCGGAGAACCAGGACCGGGAGCTGAGCGCGCAGATCCAGATGGCCCTCAGCCTGTTTGAGCCTCTGCTGGTGGTCACCATGGCCGGCATGGTGCTGTTTATCGTGCTGGCCATCCTGCAGCCGATCCTGCAACTGAACACCCTTATGAGTATGTAACTGTATTAATGGAGAAAACTATGCAACGGCAACGCGGTTTCACGTTACTGGAAATTATGGTGGTGATCGTCATTCTCGGCATTCTCGCCAGCCTGGTGGTGCCTAACCTGATGGGCAACAAGGAGAAAGCGGACCGCCAGAAGGTGGTCAGCGATCTGGTGGCGCTCGAGGGAGCGCTGGACATGTATAAACTCGACAATAGCCGCTACCCCAACACCGAACAGGGACTGCAGGCGCTGGTGACCGCTCCGGCCGCCGAGCCGCATGCCCGCAACTACCCGGAAGGCGGCTATATCCGCCGTCTGCCGCAGGACCCGTGGGGGAATGAGTATCAGCTGTTAAGCCCGGGTCAGCATGGCGCCATCGACGTCTTCAGCGTCGGCCCGGACGGGATGCCCGACACCAATGACGATATCGGCAACTGGACCCTCGGGAAGAAATAGTGTCTCAGCGCGGTTTCACCCTCCTGGAGATGATGCTGGTCCTGCTGCTGATCGGCGTCAGCGCCAGCATGGTGCTGCTGGCGTTTCCCTCCGCCCGCACCCAGGAGGCCACACAGATCCTGGCGCGCTTTCAGACGCAACTGGATTTTGTCCGCGAGCGCGGGCAGCAAACCGGTCAGCTCTTCGGCATTATCATCCACCCTGAGCGCTGGCAGTTTATGCGCCTGCAGCCTGCCGACGATAGCGCCCCGGCGGCGGCTGACGACCGGTGGGGCAACGCGCAGTGGCTGCCGCTGCAGGCCGGACGCGTCACCACGGCGGAAACCCTCCCGCGGGCCAGGCTGACGCTGCGCTTTCCCGACGGCCAGGCGTGGACGCCGGGCGAGCAGCCCGACGTGCTTATTTTTCCCGGCGGTGAAGTCACGCCGTTTCAGCTGCGAATTGACGCCGCGACGGGCATCAACGTCGACGCCCAGGGCGACAGCCAGCCGCTGGCGGCGCGGGAGCAGCCATGAAGCGTGAAGCCGGAATGACGCTTATCGAAGTGATGGTCGCGCTGGTGATTTTCGCCCTCGCTGGCCTGGCGGTGATGCAGTCCACCCTGCAGCAGACGCGCCAGCTCGGGCGTATGGAAGAGAAAATCCTCGCCAGCTGGCTGGCGGATAACCAGCTGGTGCAGCTGCGGCTGGAGAAACGCTGGCCTGCCCTCAGCTGGTCTGAAACCACCGTGGAGGCCGCCGGGACGCGCTGGTTTGTCCGCTGGCAGGGAGTGGAAACCGCGCTGCCGCAGCTGCGGGCGCTGGACGTGGAGGTCCGGCGGCAAAAAAGCGATCCCGCGCCGCTGGCCACCCTGCGCACCTGGGTGACGCCGCCATGATAACCAGGATGCGCGGTTTCACCCTGATTGAAACGCTGCTGGCGCTGGCTATTCTCGCCGTCCTCAGCGCCGCCGCCGTGATGGTGCTGCAGAACGTCATCCGCGCCGATGGCCTGACCCGCGAGAAAAGCCAGCAGATCGCGGCCCTCCAGCGCGCCTTTCGCCAGATAGCCGACGATGTCACCCACATCATTCCCCGTCGCGCCAGAAACAGCGACACGTTTTTCTTCGCCGGACGTTTCCAGTTGCAGAGCGACGACTGGGGACTGGCCTTCAGCCGCAGCGGCTGGCCAAACCCGCTGGGGATCCTCCCGCGCTCGGAGATCCAGAACGTCAGCTACCGTCTGCGCCAGCAGCGGCTTGAGCGTCTGAGCTTCGATCAGCAGGATCCGCTGACCGGCAGCCAGCCGACGGTCCGGGTGCTGCTGCGCGAGGTCACGGCGTTTCGCCTGCGGTTTTACGCCGACGGGCGCTGGCAGGAAACCTGGGACCGCCCGCAGAGGCTGCCGCAGGGGCTGGAGATCACCCTGACGCTGGCGAACAGCGGGGAGATAACCCGCCTGTTTTTACTCACCCCGGGAGGCGGCCAGTGATAAATCGGCAACGCGGCGTCGCGCTCCTGATGGTGCTGTTCATCCTCGCCCTGATGATGATCCTCGCCAGCGCCATGACCGAGCGCACCGCGGTCATGTATCAGCATACCGCCGTGACCCTCGATAATTTGCAGGCCAGATGGTACGCCCTGGCGGCGGAAAACATGGCCGCCGCGCTGCTGCAACGCGATGCGCTGGACTCGCCCAGTCAAACGAACCTGGCGCAAACCTGGGCGCAGGAGGGGCGCCGCTTTACCCTCGACGATGGCGAAATCCGCGCCACGATCCGCGACGGGCACGCCTGCTTCAACCTCAATGCTATTGACCATCGCGCGGATGAGGCTGGCGACGGAACGCCCTACCCGACCAACGTCTTCGTTCGGCTGCTGGCGCTGCTCGGCGAGGCGCCCCC
>NZ_GL882838.1:24015-24823 GCF_000195655.1 Klebsiella sp. MS 92-3 | reverse complement strand
GGGCGCGCCGCCGCTGCGCGCCAGCCAGATCGCCGCCGCCCTTGGCGACTGGACGGACAGCGACGGCCAGCCGCGGCTGAACGGGGCGGAGGACGAGGTCTATATGGCGCAAACCCCGGGCTATCTCGCCGCCAACCAGCCGATGCAGGATGTCAGCGAGTTGCGCCTGCTGGCCGGGATGGACGCCGCGCTCTATCAGCGCCTGCTCCCCTTCGTCTGCGTCCAGCCGGATGACGCGCTGCAGGTCAATGTCAACACCCTGCGCCCCTCCCAGGCCGCCCTGCTGGTGGCCCTCTTTCCCGGCGATCTGACGCTGCAGGAGGCGCAACAGCTGCTGCACAACCGCCCGCGAACCGGGTGGAGCAGCGTCGCCGCCTTTCTCGCGCAGCCGACGCTGCAGAAAACCGATACCACGCTTGCCCGTCCCTGGCTGACGGTGCACAGCGCACGCTTTATCGCCGCTTTTACCGTGGTGACCGGCAATCTCCGCTTTCAGCTGCACAGCGTCCTGCAACAATCGGGGCGCACGTTTACCGTCGTCCAGCGGCGATATGGACTCTCTATGGTGGTCGATGAACAAGATTAATGCTTCTCCCCAGGCCATGCTGATCGTGCGCCTCGCCGCCGCGCAGGCGCCGCTGCACTGGCAACTCTTCGCCCCCGGCGAGCCGCACCACGAGGCCAGCGGCCGGTGGCCGACTGACGACGCCAGCCCTTTCCCGGCGCTGGCTGAGCAGTACCCGGCCTGGGTGCTGATCCCGGCCAGCGACTGCGCGTTTCACTCGCTCACCCTACCGGCGGGCCTGCG
>NZ_GL882838.1:19902-23874 GCF_000195655.1 Klebsiella sp. MS 92-3 | reverse complement strand
AAAACCCGCCGCTGCAGGTGGCCCCGTTTCTGCTGGAAGAGCAGCTGGCAGACGATGTGGAAGCCACCCATTTTGCTCTGCTCCACCGCCAGCAGGCCCAGTGCGAGATCGTCGCCGTACAGCGGCAAAAAATGCGCGACTGGCTGGCGCGCTGCGAATCGCTCTCCTTACAGCCCCTGGCGTTGACGCCCGACGTGCTGGCCCTGCCCTGGCAACCGCCGGCGTGGAGCGCGGTGCAGGTGGACGAGCAGTGGCTGATCCGCCACCAGCCGTGGGGCGGCATGGCGGCGGAAAACGTCTGGCTGACGGAGCTGCTGCAGAGCGAGGCGGAAGAGCACGTCATCGACAGCTATTCGCCGCCGCCCGCGGCGCCGGGCGTCTGGCGGGAGCAGCCTGCGCAGACATTGCTGACCCTTGCCGCACGCCATCCGGCAGCGCAGAAACTCAGTCTGCTGCAGGGGGAGTTCGCCGTCCGGCGGCGGTCTGCGCAGGCGAGCTGGCGTCCGGCGCGGTATGCCGCGCTGGCTCTGGCGTTACTGGCAGGGGCAAACAGCGTGCTGGACCATCGCGATCTGGCGCGTCAGGCCGAGGCGGCGCAACAGGCCAGCCGGGCCTTCTATCACCGCTGGTTTCCGACGGAGAAAAAGGTGATTAACCCACGACTGCAGATGCAGCAGCACCTGCAAACCCTCACCCGTCAGGCGCAGCATGCCCCCCTCGTCGACCGCCTCAGCGCCTTGCAAAACATCCTCAGCGAAACGCCGGGGATCCGTCTGCGAGCGCTGAGCTGGGATGCCGCGGGCAATCGTCTGCAGCTGGATATCGCCGCGGTCTCTTCCCGGGCGCTGGAGCAGTTTACCCAGCGGGCGCAGCCGCGGTTTCGCGTCCGGCCGGGCGACATGATCACGAAACCGGATGGCATTGAGGGACAACTGACGCTGGAGGAAAACGATGGCTAATCTGCTTATCTGGTGGCGGCAGCGCACGCCGTCGGAGCAGCGCCTGTTGCTTGGTCTGACAGGGCTGCTGGCGGCATGCGCCTTCTGGTATGGGCTGTGGCAGCCCTGGCGAGCCCGCGAGGCGCAGTGGCGGCAAACCCTGGTGAAAGAGCAGGCCAGCCTGCGCTGGATGACGGAGCAGGCTCCGCGCCTGCAGCAGCTCAGCCAGCAGCCCGCGCCGGCGGCAAAAGAGGCGCTCACCGCGCTGGTGATGCGCGAGGCGGCGAGCCACGGACTGACGGTCATCCGCCTGCAGCCGCAGGGAAAACGTCTGCAGATCACCCTTCAGCCCTGCGCTTTCCAGGCGCTGATCGACTGGCTGGACGCTCCGGCGATGCGCGGCGTCAACGCGATCTCGCTGTCCGTGACCGGGCAGCCGTCGCGACCCGGCTGGGTCACGGTCAACCATCTGCTGCTGGAGCGCGACGATGAAGGCTAACTGGATCGCGGGCGGACTGCTGCTGGTCCTCTATCTGTTGTGGCTCACCGCCACGGCTCCGGCGCGCCTGCTGGCCCCCATGCTGCCGCCCGGCGTACAGGTGGGGCAGTTTAGCGGCAGCGTCTGGCGCGGCGCGGCGCAACCGGTCTACTGGCATGGGGAACGGCTTGAACGACTGGCGTGGTCGCTGACCCTGGCGGGCTGGCAGGTCTCTCTCAGCGATCCCCGCGGCGTGATGGGTCAGGCCCGGCTGTGGGGCCTTCGCGATCTGCGCCTACAGGAGGGGCGGCTCACCGCCCCCGCCAGCCTGCTCAGCCGCTGGTTGATGTCGACTATGCCCGTCAAGGCCGCGGGGGAGGTCACCTTCAGCCTGACCGAAGGGCGGTTCAGCGACGGACGCTGCCGGCATATCATCGCCGGAGGCGCGCAGTGGCGGCAGGCCCGACTGCACTCTCCGGTCGGCAGCCTGGAGCTGGCCCAGGTTAATGGCACCTTCCGCTGTACGGTGGACGGCGCCGTGGCGCTGACTCTCCGTCAGGACTCTCATCAGCTGAGCCTCAGCGGCCAGGGGACTCTGTCGCCCGATGGCCGCTATCTGTTTCGCGGCACGCTACAGCCCCGGCAGGGGATGCCGCCGCTGCTGGCGCTGCTGGTCACGCGCCCGACAGCGAATAACGCCCCGGGCCCGACGCCGTGGCAGCTGCAGGGAAAATGGTTACCACAGGAGCAAAAATGACGACACTAGCCGCGTTATCGCTGCACTTTCCCTTTGTCTGGTATGGCTTTCTACTGCTGTTCGGCCTGGCGCTGGGCAGCTTTTACAATGTGGTGATCTATCGTCTGCCGCGCATGTTGACCCAGACCGCGGACGACGAGCGGATAACCCTCAGCACCCCGGGCTCTTCCTGCCCGCAGTGCCGCCAGCCGATCGCCTGGCGGGACAATATCCCGCTGCTCAGTTTCCTCTGGCTGGGCCGTCGCGCCCGCTGCTGTCAGGCGCCCATCGCGTGGAGCTATCCGCTGACCGAGCTGGCCACCGGCCTGCTGTTTATCCTCGCCGGAGCTTTGCTGGCGCCGGGCCTGCCGCTGGCGGGCGGCCTGGTGCTGCTCTCGTTCCTGCTGATACTGGCGCGGATTGACGCCCGGACCCAGCTGCTGCCCGATCGCCTGACTCTGCCCCTGCTGTGGGCCGGGCTGCTGTTCAATCTTAACGAGGTGTACATTGCCCTGCCGGATGCGGTCGCCGGGGCGATGGCCGGTTATCTGGCGCTGTGGTCGGTCTACTGGCTGTTCCGCCTGCTGACCGGGAAAGAGGCGCTGGGCTATGGCGATTTTAAGCTGCTGGCGGCGCTGGGCGCCTGGTGCGGCTGGCAGGTTCTGCCGCAGGTGCTGTTGCTCGCTTCGGCCAGCGGGCTGGTGTGGACCCTGCTGCAACGCCTGTGGACCCGGCAGTCGCTGCAGCAGCCGCTGGCCTTCGGCCCCTGGCTGGCGCTGGCCGGCGGGAGTATTTTTCTCTGGCAGCAGATGGTCTAGCGTTTGCGAACCGACTGAGGATGCCGCCCGGCAGCGGCGGCTACGAGTATTTTTTGCTGCGGCGGGTCGGGGCGGCGTTGGCCGGATCGTCCGGCCAGACGTGCTTCGGATAGCGTCCCTTCATCTCTTTCTGCACCTCGCGGTAGCTCCCTTGCCAGAAGGCGCTCAGATCGCGGGTGATCTGCAGCGGACGCTGGGCAGGCGACAGCAGCTCCAGCACCAGCGGCACCCGTCCCTCGGCGATCACCGGCGTCGTGGCCTCGCCGAACATCTCCTGCATACGCACCGCCAGCGCTGGCGGGTTCTCCGCATGGTATCGGATCGCCAGGCGGCTGCCGGTCGGCACGGTATAGTGCGTCGGCAGCTCACGATCCAGCTTCTGGCGCAGCGGCCATGGCAGCCAGTCCTGTAGCGCCTGACGCAGATCCAGCGCCTTCAGCGCCCGCAGGGAATGAACGCCGTTCATCTGCGGCAGCAGCCATGTCTCCAGCGAGGCCAGCAGCGAAGCGTCATCCACTGCGGGCCATGCCTCTTCCGGCAGCCACTGCGCCGCACAGTGCAGCCGCAGGCGCAGCTGCTCAGCCTCTGGCGTCCAGTTGAGCACCCCGAGGCCTTTCTCACGAATACCGTTGAGCATCGCCTGATGCAGCTCTGCCTCAGAGGGCTTCGCCAGCGGCTGGGTCTTGATCACCAACTGGCCGATCACCGTCCGCCGCCAGGCTTTCAGCGTCCCCTGCGCTTCATCCCACTCCACCGTGTCGGAACTTTTCGCCAGTTCAGGGCGGGCGGCGATCAGCTCGCCGATTTCCACTGGCAGAGCCAACAGCATGCGGGCATCCGGCGAAGCGCTGCCCTGCAGCAGCAGCGGAGCGATAAGCCATTCATGACGGCCCAGCGCGTCGTCGGCGTCCAGCATCGCGCCCATGCCGTTCGCCAGCTGGTAGCGCCCCTCCTGACCGCGGCGGCGGGCGATGCGATCGGCGAAGGCCGACGCCAGCAGCC
>NZ_GL882838.1:3544-19776 GCF_000195655.1 Klebsiella sp. MS 92-3 | reverse complement strand
GCCCCGCCATTAGCCCGGCATCGGGCTGGCCGCCGCGGCGGGCCAGGCGCTTCATCAGCTGCTGCGATCGCTGCTGCCAGTTGGCCTGCTGACGGGAAAAGACGGCCCCCAAATCCACCAGCCCGCCGCGCGGCGGCTCCTCGAGGATCGCCGCCAGCTTTGCCGCTGTCACCGCCTCGTCATCGGTCTGCGCGGCGGCCAGCATCGCCGCCAGCCGCGGCTCGTTGCCAAGCGCTGCCATTTTGCGGCCAAACGCCGACAGCCGCTCGCCGTCCAGCGCCGACAACGCCTCCAGCAGGCGGCGCGCGGCGGCCAGATTGACCGCGGGCGGCTGATCCAGCCAGGCCAGCGCGGCCGGATCGTGGCAGCCCCACTGCAGCAGCTCCAGTAACAGCGCCGACAGATCGCTGTGCAGGATCTCCGGCTCGCTCTGCGCCGCCGCCCGTTCCGCCTGTTCTTTGCCGAGCAAATGCAGGCAGATCCCCGGGGAGAGACGACCGGCGCGTCCGGCACGCTGCATCATCGATGCCTGGCTGATGCGCTGCGTCACCAGCCGGGTCAGGCCGGTGCGCGGGTCAAAGCGGGCGACCCGCTCCTGGGCGCTGTCGACCACCAGGCGGATCCCCTCGATGGTCAAACTGGTCTCGGCAATATTGGTGGCCAGCACCACTTTGCGCTTCCCGGCCGGCGCCGGGAGGATCGCTTTGCGCTGTTCGCTTAAGGGCAACGCGCCATACAGCGGGCAGAGAATGACATCCTCCGCCACGCGCTCCGTCAGCTGTTCCAGAACGCGCTGGATCTCGCCGACGCCGGGCAGAAACAGCAGCATCGATCCCTGTTCATGCCGCAGGAGCTCCGCCACCGCTACCGCCACCGCCTCATCAAAACGCTGGTGCGCGGAGAGCGGGCTGAAGCGACGCTCCACCGGATAAGCGCGCCCCTCCGAGACCACCACCGGCGCCTCCGGCAGCAGACGCTGCAGGCGATCGTTATCGAGGGTCGCCGACATGATCAGCAGCTTGAGATCGTCACGTAACCCCTGCTGGACGTCCAGCAGCAGGGCCAGGGCCAGATCCGCCTGCAGGCTGCGCTCGTGAAACTCATCGAGGATCACCAGCCCCACGCCCGTCAGCTCCGGATCGCGCTGGATCATGCGCGTCAGGATCCCCTCCGTAACCACCTCCAGGCGGGTCTGCGGTCCGACGCAGGTTTCGGCGCGCATGCGGAAACCCACGGTCTCCCCCGGCTTTTCGCCAAGCAGTTCAGCCAGCCGCTGCGCGACATTACGCGCCGCCAGGCGCCTCGGCTCGAGCAGGATAATGCGTCCCGCGATGTTGCCCTCGGCGAGGATCTGCAGCGGCAGCCAGGTCGACTTCCCGGCGCCGGTCGGCGCGTTGAGCAAAACCTGCGGCGCATGCTGCAGGGCGGATAACAGTTCTGGAAGGACAGCGGCAACCGGCAATGAGGACACAAAAGGCTCCGGGGGTTAACATTCAGGGGTTCGCATTGTAGCATCCCCCTAATTCATTACCGAGTCTCTATCATGTCTGAGCCGAAAAGGCTGTTTTTTGCGCTTGAACTGCCGTCTGCCGTCCAGAAGCAGATTGTCCAGTGGCGGGCAACGCACTTCCCCGAAGATGCCGGCAGGCCCGTCGCGGCGGATAATCTTCATCTGACGCTGGCGTTTCTCGGCGAGGTGAGCGCGGAAAAACAGCGGGCGCTGGCCGCTCTCGCTGGCCGGCTGCGCCAGCCGGGCTTTACCCTGACGCTGGACGATGCCGGACAGTGGCTACGTTCGCGAGTGGTATGGCTCGGAACCCGCCAGCCGCCGCGCGGCCTGCTGCAGCTCGCCAGCATGTTGCGCGCTCAGGCGGCGCGCAGCGGCTGCTATCAGAGCCCGCAGCCGTTTCACCCGCATATTACCCTGTGGCGCGATGCTCGCCAGGCGGTGCCGATCCCGGCCCCCGGCTTTCGCTGGACGTTTCCGGTGAACGAGTTCGTGCTCTATGAGTCCAGCTTTAGCCGCGGGCGCACGCGCTACACGGCGCTGGAACGTTATCCGTTTGATAAGGAAAGTTGATGCAGTTTGATCCGCCGTTGCAGCCCGCCATTTTGCTTAAACGTTACAAACGATTTCTTGCTGACGTGGTCACCCCCGATGGCCGCGAGCTGACGCTCCACTGCCCGAATACCGGGGCGATGACCGGCTGCGCCGCCCCGGGCGACACCGTCTGGTATTCCACCTCGGACAATGCGAAGCGCAAATATGCCCACACCTGGGAATTAACTGAAACCCAGCAGGGCGCAGTTATTTGCGTCAATACGCTGCGCGCGAATTCTTTGGCGAAAGAGGCGATTTCCGCCGGAATAATTCCTGAACTTTCAGGCTATAACCAGCTGAAAAGCGAAGTGAAATATGGCGAAGAGAATAGCCGTATCGATATTATGTTACAGGCAGATGACCGACAAAACTGCTATATTGAAGTGAAATCGGTTACGTTGGCGGAGAAAGAATACGGTTATTTTCCCGATGCGGTGACCACGCGCGGTCAGAAGCATCTGCGGGAACTGATGGCCGTCGCGGCAAATGGCGACCGCGCGGTGATTTTATTTGCCGTCCTGCATTCGGCAATTGACCGTTTTTCTCCCGCGCATCATATTGATGCCAGATACGCACAGCTGTTAACAGAAGCCCAGGACAAGGGGGTGGAAATTCTCGCCTGGAAAGCGGAACTTTCTACGACGAGGATGACTCTGAATAAGCCGATCGCCGTGGTGTTAAACCCCGGTAAATAAGTGGCTAAATAGTGTTCGGGTCGCAAGCGCGAATACGCTTTTCTTCACAGGGTTGTCAAGTGTAACGTTTAGATAATTGCTATCCGGAAAAGCATCTGCTATTTATAGCGGCCTGATTTTCCCCCACATGGGGATCGATAGTGCGTGTTAAGGAGAAGCAACATGCAAGAAGGGCAAAACCGTAAAACATCGTCCCTGAGTATTCTCGCCATCGCTGGGGTGGAGCCGTACCAAGAGAAACCGGGCGAAGAGTATATGAACGAAGCCCAGCTGGCGCACTTCAAGCGTATTCTTGAAGCATGGCGTAATCAACTCAGGGATGAAGTGGATCGCACCGTATCGCACATGCAGGATGAAGCAGCTAACTTCCCGGACCCGGTAGACCGTGCCGCCCAGGAAGAAGAGTTCAGCCTGGAACTGCGTAACCGCGACCGCGAACGTAAACTGATCAAAAAGATCGAGAAAACGCTGAAAAAAGTTGAAGACGAAGACTTCGGCTACTGCGAATCCTGCGGCGTGGAGATCGGCATTCGCCGTCTGGAAGCGCGTCCGACAGCGGATCTGTGCATTGACTGCAAAACCCTGGCGGAAATTCGCGAAAAACAGATGGCGGGCTAATCCCCTGCTGCCTCACTCTCTGGCGGGAGTCTCTCCCGCCTGGTTCTGTTGTCCTTACCATGACTGACTCACGCTATATAGGGCGCTTCGCCCCCTCCCCCTCCGGCGAACTCCACTTCGGCTCTCTGATCGCCGCGCTCGGCAGCTACCTGCAAGCCCGCGCGAACCAGGGTATCTGGCGTGTTCGTATTGAAGATATCGACCCGCCGCGCGAAGTCCCCGGTGCCGCCGATACCATCCTGCGCCAGCTTGACCACTACGGTCTGCACTGGGATGGCGACGTGCTGTGGCAGTCGCAACGGCACGAAGCCTACCGCGAGGCGCTGACGTGGCTGGGCGAGCAAGGGCTGAGCTATTACTGCACTTGCACCCGCGCGCGGATCCACGCCGTGGGCGGGATCTACGACGGCCACTGCCGCGATCTCGGGCTGGGGGCGGAAAACGCCGCGCTGCGCCTGCGCCAAACCCGTCCGGTGCTGCAGTTTAGCGACCGTCTGCGCGGCACGCTCATCGCCAATGAGCCGCTGGCGCGTGAGGATTTTATTATCCACCGTCGCGACGGGCTGTTCGCCTACAACCTGGCGGTGGTGGTCGACGACCACTTTCAGGGGATCACCGAGATTGTCCGCGGCGCAGACCTGATTGAGCCGACGGTGCGGCAGATTTCGCTGTATCAGCATTTTGGCTGGCAGGCGCCGGATTACCTCCATCTGCCGCTGGCTCTCAATGGCGACGGCAATAAACTCTCTAAACAAAACCACGCGCCGGCGCTGCCGGAAGGCGATCCGCGCCCCGAAATCGTCCGGGCGCTCCGCTTTCTGAATCAGGCGATCCCCGAGGAGTGGCAGGCCCTGAGCATCGATGATTTACTCGTCCAGGCCGTCGCCAACTGGCAGCCGGCGAAAATCGAGCATTCTCAAATGGCTCCCGCTGAGCTATGATTAGCCGCTATTTTTACACTGTACAGTTGATCTGAAGTCCGTCTGACACTACGAGGTGCACCATTTTTACCCGAGTCGCTAATTTTTGCCGTAAGGTGCTAAGCCGTGAGGAGCGCGAGGCAGAAGCCGCCGTCGAACCAACGCCTATGACGGTGATCCCGCGTGAGCAGCATGCTATTTCCCGCAAAGATATCAGTGAAAACGCCCTCAAGGTCATGTACCGCCTCAACAAGGCGGGCTACGAATCCTGGCTGGTCGGCGGCGGCGTCCGCGACCTGCTGCTTGGCAAAAAGCCAAAAGATTTTGACGTTACCACCAACGCCACGCCGGATCAGGTACGCAAGCTGTTCCGCAACTGCCGTCTGGTTGGGCGACGTTTCCGCCTGGCGCATGTGATGTTCGGGCCGGAAATCATTGAGGTCGCCACCTTCCGTGGCCATCACGAAGGGCATACCACCGATCGCGTCACCTCCCAGCGGGGCCAGAACGGCATGCTGCTGCGCGATAACATCTTCGGCTCGATCGAGGAGGATGCCCAGCGTCGCGACTTCACTATCAACAGCCTCTATTACAGCGTGGCGGACTTTACCGTTCGCGACTACGTCGGCGGCATGAAGGATCTGCAGGACGGCGTGATCCGCCTGATCGGCAATCCGGAAACCCGCTATCGCGAGGATCCAGTGCGCATGCTGCGCGCGGTGCGCTTTGCTGCCAAGCTCAATATGACCATCAGCCCGGAAACGGCTGAACCGCTGCCGCGCCTGGCCGCCCTGCTCCACGATGTGCCGCCGGCGCGTCTGTTCGAAGAAGTGCTCAAGCTGCTGCAGGCCGGGTATGGCTACCAGACCTACATGCTGCTGCGGGAATACAGCCTGTTCCAGCCGCTGTTCCCGACCATCACCCGCTACTTTACCGAGCGCGGCGACAGCCCGATGGAGCGGATCATCAGCCAGGTGCTGAAGAATACCGATACCCGCATTCATAACGATATGCGCGTCAATCCGGCCTTCCTCTTCGCGGTGATGTTTTGGTATCCGCTGCTGGAGACGGCGCAAAAAATCGCTCAGGAGAGCGGCCTGGCGTACTACGACGCCTTCGCCCTGGCGATGAACGATGTGCTGGACGAAGCCTGCCGTACGCTGGCGATCCCTAAGCGCATCACCACCCTTATTCGTGATATCTGGCAGCTGCAGCTGCGCATGTCCCGTCGTCAGGGCAAACGCGCCTGGAAGCTGATGGAGCATCCGAAATTCCGCGCCGCCTATGACCTGCTGGAGCTACGCGCCGGCGCCGAGAACAACCACGAACTGCAGCGCCTGACCAAATGGTGGGGCGAATTCCAGGTCGCCGCGCCGCCGGCGCAAAAAGATATGCTCAACGACCTCGGGGACGATCCTGCGCCGCGCCGTCGTCACCGTCGTCCGCGCAAGCGCGCGCCGCGCCAGGGTAGCGCATGACTCTGGTCTATATCGCTCTTGGCAGCAACCTTGCTTCTCCACTGGAGCAGGTGCAGGCGGCTATCCGCGCCCTGGGCGAAATTCCGCACAGCCGCGTGGTCGCCGTCTCTTCGTTCTACCGCACGCCGCCGCTGGGCCCGCAGGATCAGCCGGACTATCTCAACGCCGCCGTTGCGCTGGAAACCGCCCTGCCCCCCGAGACGCTGCTCGATCATACTCAGCGCATCGAACTGCAGCAGGGGCGAGTGCGCAAAGCCGAACGCTGGGGGCCGCGCACGCTGGACCTCGATATCATGCTGTTTGGCGATGCTGTCATTAACAGCGAGCGCCTGACCGTTCCGCACTATGATATGAAAAACCGCGGCTTTATGCTCTGGCCGCTGTTCGAGATCGCCCCGGACCTTCACTTTCCTGACGGCCCGGCGCTGCGCGCCGTGCTGGATAATCTCGGCGCGGCAAAGCCCGCCAGCTGGTAATCCCCTCTCCCTTTTTTAGCATTTGCGGCGATCGTCGTAATCGGTTGCCCAAAATCATTGCCCCTCTGAATGCTGCTGTTAGAATGCCGGTTAATATGACTTTCATCATCAGGAAATGTTATGAAACCGACCACCATTGCCCTGCTGCAGAAATGCAAACAGGAAAAGAAGCGCTTTGCCACCATTACCGCCTACGATCACAGCTTCGCGAAGCTGTTCGCCGATGAAGGCATAAATGTGCTGCTGGTAGGCGACTCGCTGGGAATGACGGTGCAGGGTCACGACTCCACCCTGCCGGTTACCGTGGAAGATATCGCCTATCACACCCGCGCCGTCCGCCGCGGCGCGCCAAACAGCCTGCTGCTTGCCGACCTGCCGTTCATGGCCTATGCCACCCCCGAGCAGACCTTTGCAAATGCCGCCATCGTGATGCGCGCTGGCGCCAATATGGTCAAACTCGAGGGCGGCGCCTGGCTGGCCGACACCGTGAGGATGCTGGCGGAGCGCGCGGTGCCGGTTTGCGGCCATCTTGGCCTGACGCCGCAGTCGGTGAACGTATTCGGTGGGTATAAAGTGCAGGGTCGCGGCGATGCGGCGCAGACCCTGTTTGAAGACGCGTTAGCGCTGGAGGCGGCGGGTGCGCAGCTGTTGGTCCTGGAGTGCGTGCCGGTTGAACTGGCGAAGCGCATCACCGACGCTCTGACCATTCCAGTGATCGGCATCGGCGCGGGCAATGTCACCGACGGGCAAATCCTCGTGATGCATGACGCTTTCGGCATTACCGGCGGCCACATTCCTAAATTTGCCAAGAATTTCCTTGCCGAAGCGGGCGACATCCGCGCCGCGGTGCGGCAGTATATTGCCGAAGTCGAATCCGGAGTCTATCCGGGCGAAGAACACAGTTTCCATTAAGGAGTCTTGTTGTGCTGATTATTGAATCCGTACTGCTGCTGCGGCAGCATATCCGCCGTCTGCGTCAGGAAGGTAAGCGTATCGCGTTGGTCCCGACGATGGGCAACCTGCATGATGGTCATATGAAGCTGGTTGATGAAGCCAAAGCCAGTGCGGACGTGGTGGTGGTCAGTATTTTCGTCAATCCGATGCAGTTTGACCGCGTCGACGACCTGGCGCGCTACCCGCGCACCTTACAGGATGATTGCGAAAAGCTGAACAAACGTCATGTCGACTTTGTCTTCGCGCCGACGCCGGCGGAAGTGTACCCCCAGGGTACTGAAGGCCAGACCTACGTCGACGTTCCGGGATTATCCACCATGCTCGAAGGCGCCAGCCGCCCGGGCCATTTCCGCGGCGTGTCGACCATCGTCAGTAAGCTGTTCAACCTTGTTCAACCAGACGTCGCCTGCTTCGGCGAGAAAGACTTCCAGCAGTTGGCGCTGATCCGCAAGATGGTCGCCGACATGGGCTACGACATTGAGATCATCGGCGTGCCGATCGTCCGCGCGAAAGATGGCCTGGCGCTGAGTTCGCGTAACGGCTACCTGACCGCCGACCAGCGCAAAATCGCGCCTGGTCTGTATAAAGTGCTGAGCGCGGTGGCGGAAAAGCTGGCCGCCGGCGATCGGCAGCTCGATGAGATCATCGCTATCGCTGAACAGGAGCTGAATGAGAAAGGCTTCCGCGCCGACGACATTCAGATCCGCGATGCCGACACCCTGCTTGAGCTGACCGATGCCAGCCAGCGCGCGGTGATCCTGATGGCCGCCTGGCTGGGGCAGGCTCGCCTGATCGACAACCGGATCGTCACGCTCGCTCAGTAGACAGCGGGTAAAAATCGGGCAATACTGCCCGGGCTTTTCTCAGGGCGGGCGCCGTGTCCGCTCTGCTACATTAAGGTTGAAGGGTAGAAGTTATGATGCGTAATATGCTGCAGGGCAAGCTCCACCGCGTAAAAGTCACGCAGGCGGACCTGCACTATGAAGGTTCTTGCGCCATTGACCAGGACTTCCTGGATGCGGCCGGTATTCTGGAGAATGAAACTATTCACCTCTGGAACGTCACCAACGGCAACCGTTTCTCCACCTACGCCATTGCCGCCGAGCGGGGCTCCCGGATCATCTCCGTTAACGGCGCCGCCGCGCACTGCGCCAGCGTCGGCGATATTTTGATCATCGCCAGCTTCGTTACCATGTCGGACGAAGAGGCGCGCAGCTGGCAGCCTAACATCGCCTACTTCGAAGGCGACAACGAAATGAAGCGCCAGGCAAAAGCTATTCCGGTACAGGTCGCCTGATGGCCGCGACGCTGCGCTCAGGCGCAGCGTCGGTATTACCCCTGCGGCTGGTTACTGATCAGCCGCGACATCGTCTCCAGCGAATCCGTGCGTAAGATATATAACCGCTTTAACAGAAACGGATTGTCCCCCGGCTTCACCTTCCCACGCACCGTCGTTACCGCCATATGAAACCCGGCGTCATTCGCCGCCTGCACCGCCGTAGCGTTATAGCCGCCGAAGGGATAGGAAAGGTAGAGAACGTGCGGATTAAACTGGCTCAGCGCCCGGCGCGAGCGGGCGAAATCAAACAGAATATTATGGTAATTGCGACTGAATAAAATCGGCCGCCGGCCGGCGTCAACCCGATGCAGGAAGTGAGTATGCGACTGAATATCAAAGACGTCCTGGATCTGGCGTAGCTCGGAAATGCTCATAAACTGCAGGGATTTCGGATCCCACTTCTGCGGATGGCGCTTAATACGCGAGGAGATAATAAACGCGGTGGCATGGAAACCGTACTGTTTCAGCACCGGATAGGCGTAGCGGTTCACCGATTTCAAGCCATCATCGAAAGTGATCGCCACCGCCCGCGCCGGGAGATTGATTTTATTACGCACATAGCCTTCCAGCTGATACAGGGTCAGCGTGGTATAGCCCTGATCGCGCAGCCAGGTCATCTGATTCGTGAAGGCGCGAACCGAGGTGGTGGTCGACGTATGACGAAAACGGGTGTTCTCTTCATCGCGCAGAATATGGTGATAGGTCAGCACGGGAATACCGTGATCCTCCTGCGCGTCCAGACTACTGACCCACGCCAGCCGGTCGCCAATGCGGATCTGAAACCAGGTCTGATTGAGCCGGTCCTTCAGCTTGCTGAGGATCGGATAGCGCAGATTGTTGGCCAGCGTGCCGAACGGCGCGCTGCTTACCGAGGGAGCGTCATAGAGCGGTGTATCTTTCCAGGTGAGTAAATTTTGGTTACTCAGCGGTTTATTAAGATCCCCCAAACGGTCCTCTACCCGCTGCTTGCCCTGCACCGGCTCGAGATGCCCTTTATCAATAAACCCGGTGCCAAAGCCGAAACGAAACTCATAGTAGTCAGCCGCCGTCGGGACGACTGCGAGGATCTGCCCGGCACGAACATTGCCGACGCTGACCACATGGTTTCCCACCTGCGCCCAGATGACCGCGTCTTCGGTGGTTTGCATATAGCGCACAGCCTTGCCCTGCTGGCTAAGCAGGCTGGCGGAGGCGCTGAGTGAGGTCAGGAAAAGAAGCAGGGTCAAAAATCGGGCAAGCATACGCATCAAACCGTTATACCATCAACGGCGGTTATTGTAACAAAAGCGGTATCTGTCCCGCTGCTTAATTTCCCCAGGCATCATGGCGCAACCGGAACGGGGGGTTCTTCTGCTGCTGATGCCACAGGCTGCTCACCATCGGCCCGCCCGCGCTGACGATCGCCTGGCGAAACGCCACGCTGCTTAACGTGCCTCGCAGGAGATACATTCGCTCAAGGAGTGGATAGCTGACGCCGGAGATCACTTCGCAGTGGGTATGTTTGTGACTCATCAGCGCCGCGGCCCGATAAGGCGCCGCACCGGTTTTGTCAGTGAGAAAAATGACCCCGTCCCCGGAGTCGGTGGCATGCAGCGCATCGCACATCATCCGGCTCAACATATTGCTGCTGAGATTGCGCCAGTAATTGACCGCCCGGCACTGGGCCAGCGGACCAAACTTTTGTTCAAGACGATCCAGCATCTCCTGCGCCAGCTCATCGTGACAGGTAATGACCCATCCGAGCATGCTTCCCTCCTTAGCCAGCGAATAATGTAGCAAGGTGAAGATGACGTATCGGTGATGGGAGTCAAAGATAAGCGGTTAGCGCTTCGCATATTTACTTCAGGAAGCGCTAACCATGATGAGTATCAGCTACGCAGGCCGCGACCGCGCTGAATTAACGACCAGCACAGCAGATAGAAGGCGACAATGAACACCACCAGCACGGCGAAGGTGGTCGCCAGCGGGACGTCGTTGATACCGAGGAAGCCGAAGCGAAAACCGCTGATCATGTAGACGATGGGGTTCAGATGCGACAGCCCCTGCCAGAACGGCGGCAGCAGGGTCAGCGAGTAGAACACCCCGCCGAGATAGGTCAGCGGCGTCAGCACAAAGGTCGGGATCAGGCTAATGTCATCAAAGGTCTTGGCAAACACCGCGTTCAGCAGCCCGGCCAGCGAGAACAGCACCGCGGTGAGGAGCAGCGTCAGGGCGACAAACAGCCAGGAGTGAACCTGGAACGGCACAAAGAATAGCGACACCGCGGTCACCAGGATACCTACGCACAGTCCTCGCGCTACCCCGCCGCCCACGTAGCCGGCAATGATCACATGCGTCGGCACTGGCGCCACCAGCAGCTCTTCAATATTGCGCTGAAACTTGGCGCTGAAGAAGGATGAGGCGACGTTGGCGTAAGCGTTAGTGATCACCGCCATCATGATCAGGCCCGGGACGATAAACTGCATATAGGTAAAACCATGCATCTCACCAATGCGCGAGCCGATCAGGTTGCCAAAGATCACGAAATACAGGGTCATGGTGATCACCGGCGGCACCAGCGTCTGTACCCAGATGCGCATAAAACGGTGGATCTCTTTGGTCCAGATGCTTTTCAGCGCGACCCAATAAAGCTGCATCATGCTGATTCTCCTTTTCGCTCATGCACCAGCGTGACAAACAGCTCTTCCAGACGGTTGGCTTTGTTACGCATACTCAGTACCTGCACCCCCTGGGCGCTCAGCTGCGCGAAGACGCTGTTAATTCCCTGCTCACGCAGAACCTCCACTTCCAGCGTCGAGGTATCGACCAGCTGGTACTGATAGCCTTCGAGCTTCGGCACCGGGCTTTTTGGCGCGAGGTCAAGAATAAAGGTCTCTGACTTCAGCTTCGACAGCAGCGCTTTCATCGAGGTGTTTTCCACCAGCTCGCCGTGCTGGATGATGCCGATGTTGCGACATAGCATTTCGGCCTCTTCGAGATAGTGGGTGGTCAGGATAATGGTGGTTCCGCGATCGTTGAGATCCTTGAGAAAGCCCCACATCGAGCGACGCAGTTCAATATCGACGCCGGCGGTCGGTTCGTCGAGGATCAGCAGCTTCGGCTCATGCATCAACGCGCGGGCGATCATCAGACGGCGCTTCATCCCGCCGGAGAGCATCCTCGCGCGTTCGTTGCGTTTTTCCCACAGGTCGAGCTGTTTTAAATACTTTTCACTGCGGGAAAGGGCTTCTTTACGCTCAACGCCGTAGTAGCCCGCCTGGTTAACGACGATCTGCTGCACGGTTTCGAACGGGTTGAAGTTAAACTCCTGCGGCACCAGGCCAAGCTGGCGCTTGGCATTGACGACGTCTTTCTCCAGATCGTAGCCAAAGACATTGACCTGACCAGAGGTTTTGTTCACCAGCGAGCTGATGATGCCGATGGTCGTGGATTTTCCGGCCCCGTTCGGGCCCAGCAGGGCATAAAAATCCCCCGCTTCGACCTGCAGGTCGATCCCCCGCAGCGCCTGAACCCCGCCGGGATAGGTTTTTTTGAGCTGTTTTAATTCCAGAGCAATGGTCATTAAATATCTCTTCTCGTGTCGTGACACGTCATTAACCCGCCTGACTCACGTTTGCGCTGGACCGGCGCTGACGCCGCCAACGCATCTGCAGCCTGAAGTATCACGGGTTAAGATGGTTTTAAAAAAGGTGAGCTTACCCTATATTAGCGCAACGCACTTACTTGGTTACAGGCCGATAACGTCCATGAATGATATAGATACACTCATCAGCAACAATGCACTATGGTCAAAAATGCTGGTGGAAGAGGACCCCGGCTTTTTTGAGAAACTGTCGCAGACGCAGAAACCGCGCTTCCTGTGGATTGGCTGTTCGGACAGCCGCGTTCCCGCTGAGCGACTCACCGGCCTGGAGCCTGGCGAACTGTTCGTGCATCGTAACGTAGCGAACCTGGTGATCCACACCGATCTCAATTGTCTGTCGGTGGTGCAGTATGCCGTCGATGTCCTGGAAGTCGAGCACATTATTATCTGCGGCCACTACGGCTGCGGCGGCGTGCAGGCGGCGGTGGAGAACCCGGAGCTGGGGCTTATCGACAACTGGCTGCTGCATATCCGCGATATCTGGTTTAAGCACAGCTCGCTGCTCGGTGAAATGCCAGAGGAGCGCCGTCTGGATACCCTTTGTGAACTGAACGTGATGGAACAGGTGTACAATCTGGGACATTCGACGATTATGCAATCCGCGTGGAAGCGCGGACAGAAGGTGACCATCCACGGCTGGGCTTACGGGATTCACGACGGACTGCTGCGCGATCTGGATGTCACCGCTGTGAGCAGGGAAACCCTCGAACAGCGCTATCGCCACGGGATCTCCAACCTCAAGATCAAGCACATCAACCACAGATAGCCTTCAGACTTCGCCACCCTGGAGAGCGCGGCGCGCGCTGTCCAGAGTGGGATATCCCCTTACTCGTCCAGCAGGGTGACTTTGCCGATATACGGCAGATGGCGGTAGCGCTGAGCATAGTCGATACCGTAGCCCACCACGAACTCATCCGGAATCGCGAAACCGACGTATTCAACCGGGACGTTCACTTCGCGGCGGCTGGGTTTATCAAGTAGCGTACAAATGGCCAGCGATTTCGGCTCGCGCAGGCTGAGGATTTCGCGAACTTTAGACAGGGTATTGCCGGAGTCGATGATGTCTTCCACGATCAGAACGTCTTTACCACGGATGTCTTCATCCAGATCTTTAAGGATTTTCACATCACGAGTGGTGGACATGCCGCTGCCGTAGCTGGAGGCGGTCATAAAATCGACTTCATGCGGCACCTGCACTTCACGGCACAGGTCGGCCATGAACATAAACGAGCCGCGCAGCAGCCCCACCAGCACCATTTCGCTGCCGCTGTTCTGATAATGTTCGTTGATTTGACGACCCAGTTCCGCGATACGCGCTTTGATCTCGGATTCCGGGATCATCACTTCTACAGTATGTTTCATAATACTAACCATTTGATTCTAAATATAAATCATCAAAGCCGCTGCTTTCGCCCCGACGATGACCGGCAAGCCATCCAGTATACCAGCAAAAAGAAATCTTCGGTGCAGGGATTAATAAAGCCATATTTGTGATTCCGATCACACTTGTTAAATCCTATAATTAATTGCAGTTAAAAAATTTAACAAACACATGAGTAACTTTTTATGGCTGAAACAAAGTCTCAACAATCAAGGCTCCTGGTGACGCTGACTGCGCTATTTGCAGCGTTCTGCGGCCTCTATCTATTAATCGGCGGGGCATGGCTGGTCGTGCTTGGCGGCTCCTGGTACTACCCTATCGCCGGGCTGGTGATGCTGGGCGTGACCGTAATGCTGTTCCGCGGCAAGCGCGCTGCGCTGTGGCTGTACGCCGCGCTGCTGCTGGCGACCATGATCTGGGGCGTCTGGGAAGTTGGTTTCGACTTCTGGGCGTTGACGCCGCGTAGCGATATCCTCGTCTTCTTTGGCATCTGGCTGATCCTGCCCTTTGTCTGGCGTCGTCTGCCGGTGCCTTCCGCTGGCGCCGTTGGCGCGCTGGTCGTCGCCCTGCTGATCAGCGGCGGCATGCTGACCTGGGCTGGTTTTAACGACCCGCAGGAAGTCAACGGCACCCTGAGCGCCGACGCTACGCCGGCCGCACCGATTTCCACCGTCGCCGACGGCGACTGGCCGGCCTATGGCCGTAACCAGGAAGGCCAGCGCTTCTCCCCGCTGAAGCAGATTAACGCCGATAATGTGAAGAACCTGAAGGAAGCCTGGGTGTTCCGCACCGGCGACCTGAAACAGCCGAACGATCCGGGTGAAATCACTAACGAAGTGACGCCGATTAAAGTCGGCGATACGCTCTTCCTGTGTACCGCTCACCAGCGCCTGTTTGCGCTGGACGCCGCCACCGGTAAAGAGAAGTGGCATTTTGACCCGCAGCTGAACGCCGATCCGTCGTTCCAGCACGTCACCTGCCGCGGTGTTTCTTATCACGAAGCGAAAGCGGATAACGCCCCTGCCGACGTCGTCGCCGACTGTCCGCGCCGCATTATCCTGCCGGTGAACGATGGTCGCCTGTTCGCGGTAAACGCCGACAACGGTAAGCTGTGCGAAACCTTTGCTAATAAAGGTATTCTCAATCTGCAGACCAACATGCCGGTCACCACGCCGGGCATGTATGAACCCACTTCACCGCCGATCATCACCGATAAAACCATCGTGATTGCCGGCGCGGTCACCGATAACTTCTCTACCCGCGAGCCGTCAGGCGTGATCCGCGGCTTTGATGTGAATACCGGTAAACTGCTGTGGGCCTTCGATCCGGGTGCGAAAGATCCGAACGCCATCCCGAGCGATGAACATCACTTCACGCTCAACTCGCCGAACTCATGGGCGCCTGCCGCCTACGACGCTAAGCTGGATCTGGTCTATCTGCCGATGGGCGTGACCACTCCGGACATCTGGGGCGGCAACCGTACGCCGGAGCAAGAGCGTTATGCCAGCTCGATTGTGGCACTGAACGCCACCACTGGTAAGCTGGCCTGGAGCTATCAGACCGTCCATCACGATCTGTGGGATATGGACATGCCTTCCCAGCCGACGCTGGCTGATATTGAGGTCAACGGCAAAACCGTACCGGTCATCTATGCCCCGGCGAAAACCGGCAACATCTTCGTGCTGGATCGTCGTAACGGCGAGCTGGTGGTCCCGGCGCCGGAAAAACCAGTACCGCAGGGCGCTGCCAAAGGTGATTACGTTACCAAAACCCAGCCCTTCTCCGATCTGAGCTTCCGTCCGAAGAAAGATCTGACCGGCGCGGACATGTGGGGCGCCACTATGTTCGACCAGTTGGTGTGCCGCGTGATCTTCCACCAGCTGCGCTATGAAGGTATCTTCACCCCGCCGTCTGAGCAGGGCACGCTGGTGTTCCCGGGTAACCTGGGGATGTTTGAATGGGGCGGTATCTCCGTCGATCCGAACCGTCAGGTGGCTATCGCCAACCCGATGGCGCTGCCTTTCGTCTCAAAACTGATCCCGCGCGGGCCAGGCAATCCGATGGAGCCGCCGAAAGATGCGAAAGGCTCTGGTACCGAGTCCGGCGTGCAGCCGCAGTACGGCGTCCCGTACGGCGTAACGCTGAACCCGTTCCTGTCGCCGTTCGGCCTGCCGTGCAAACAGCCGGCCTGGGGGTATATCTCCGCCCTGGATCTGAAAACCAACGAAGTGGTATGGAAAAAACGTATCGGTACTCCGCAGGACAGCCTGCCGTTCCCGATGCCGGTTAAACTGCCGTTTACCATGGGGATGCCGATGCTGGGCGGTCCGATTTCCACGGCCGGTAACGTCCTGTTCATCGGCGCGACTGCAGATAACTACCTGCGCGCGTACAATATGAGCAACGGCGAGAAGCTGTGGGAAGCCCGTCTGCCAGCCGGCGGTCAGGCGACTCCGATGACCTACGAAGTGAATGGCAAACAGTATGTTGTCATCTCTGCCGGCGGTCACGGCTCGTTCGGTACCAAAATGGGCGATTATATTGTCGCCTATGCGCTCCCGGATGACGCCAAATAAAACGCAAAACGGCCACGAAAAATGGCGGTTTTTTTTTTTTTTTTTTTTTTT
>NZ_GL882838.1:0-3489 GCF_000195655.1 Klebsiella sp. MS 92-3 | reverse complement strand
TTTTTTTTGGTGTTCCGTCCTTCTTCCCGTAGGGGATGGCAGCAGGTCGCAGAGACTTAAACCGTGAACCCCAACATCATCCCGGTGTCTTCATGTTCCAGCAGGTGGCAGTGGGCCATATAGGCAAACTCCTTCGGCGCCGGATGATCAAACTTCACTAATACTTCACTCACGTCCCCTTCCACACGAACGGTGTCTTTCCAGCCGCGACGATGCGCCGCTGGCGGCTTGCCGTTTTCGCTGAGGATACGGAACTGGGTGCCGTGGATATGGAACGGATGCAACATCATGTCGCCCTTACCAGAAATCACCCAGCGCTCATACTGGCCTCTGGCGGCGGCAAACATCGGCTCATTCATGTCGAAGGCTTTGCCGTTGATGCGGTTGGCGTTATGGAAATCAAAGCCCTTGCCTGACGACATGCCATGCTCCATGCCGGATCCGTGGTTCATGCTCATGTCGCCGTGATGCATATTCCCCATGTCGCTCATGTCGCCATGCCCCATCATGCCGTGATCCATTCCGGCCATCGCCTGGTCGCCATACTTCTCCATCAGCGCCTGCATGCCCATCCGGTCGAGCATCGGATCCATCGACAGCTGGAGCTGACGCTGCGTCAGCCCCGTCAGGGACGGTAACGCCGGGAGAGCGGCCAGAGTATCCAGCAGCTTGCCGGAGGCGGGAATGACCAGCGGCTGGACGCGCAGTACCGGCTGTGGTTTATCAAAAGGCGCAATCGCCATGCCCATCTGGCTCACCGGCAGAGTCACCAGATCGAAAGGTTTACCGTCGCTGGTGTCCACCAGCACCTCAAAGCGTTCCCCCATCAAGACCGGCAATTCATCGACCTTGACCGGCTCGGCCAACAGACCGCCATCGCTGGCCACTACGTACAGCGGGCGCTTATCGCTGGTGGCAAAATTGAGGGAACGGGCATTACAGCCGTTCAGCAAGCGCAGGCGCAGCCAGCCGCGCGGCGCGGCATGTTCGGGATAGAGGGCCCCATTGGTCAGTAGCGTATCGCCAAACCAGCCGACGGCGGCGCTCATCACATCCAGCTGATAGTCGATCTCGCCGGCGGCGGTGAACTTCTTATCCTGGACGATCACCGGCACATCATCGATTCCCCACTGCTTAGGCAGCAGCAGGCGCCCGCTCTCTTCATCCTCGATCAGCACCAGGCCGGCCAGCCCCATCGCCACCTGCCGGCCGGTGCTCCCCTGCTGATGCGGATGAAACCAGCAGGTCGCCGCCCGCTGCGTTGGCGTGAAGCTTACCGTGCGGGTGGCGCCCGGCGCGATAACCCCCTGTGGCCCCCCGTCGACCTCGCCCGGTACCTCCAGACCATGCCAGTGCAGCGTGGTCTCTTCCGCCAGCTGGTTAGTAATATCCACCGTGACGGTCTTCCCCTGCGTCAACTGCAGCGCAGGGCCCAGCAGCGACCCGTTGTAGCCCCAGGTAGTGGCATTCAGGGCGCCAAACCGCGTTTTGCCCGCCTGGATCCTGAGCGCGATGCGGTTGCGCGCATCGGCGGCTAACAGCGACGGTATCGGCAGAGCCGGGCGACTGGCGGCAAAGACCGCCCGGCTCCATAACGGCAATGCGCTGGCCATGCCGACCGCGGCGGTCAGTTTGAGGAAGTCTCGACGTTGCATATTCACATCCTTTTATTCTGCGGGCGAATATTTGAGCTTAAACCCTACCGTAACGGGAAGGTCAAGCAGAAGAGTAAGAATAAAGATCGGCGCTGTGTAAAGAAGTATGCTAATTTGAAGCGTCGGTGATCTAATGGTAGAAAAAATGAAGACGCTTTTCAGAACAATGGTACTCGGCAGCCTGCTTGCTCTCTCCGCCAACAGCTACGCGCTCAGCGAATCCGAAGCGGAAGATATGGCTGATTTAACCGCGGTTTTTGTGTTTCTGAAAAACGACTGTGGCTACCAGAACCTGCCCAACACGCAGATCCGTCGCGCGCTGGTGTTCTTTGCCCAACAGAACCAGTGGGACCTGAGCAACTATGACAGCTACAACATGAAAGCGCTTGGCGAAGACAGCTATCGCGATCTTAGCGGCATTAACATTCCGACGGCGAAAAAATGTAAAGCGCTGGCCCGCGATTCGCTCAGCCTGCTGGCTTACGTTAAATAATTCCCTGCGCGGGCGGCAACGCTCCGCGCCTTTAGCATTTCAATTTCCCCCTTTAAATATTTATATTTATTATTGTATATAAACAAACTTTATTTAATTGCGAACCTATCAATTTGCCAAATAAAGTAAACCCATAATAATGAAGAATGACTAAAAAACTAATAAAATATCATTATTCATATATTGCAAAATAAAAAGCACCCTTCTAGAATCCGGTAAAAATATACCTACTTCATGGACTGAAATTGTGAATATCTCGCTGACTCTTCGTGTTATCCCACTCGCCGCGCTGTTAGTAGCCGGCTGTAGCAATACCTCTTCCCGCCAGCCGGTTAAACCGATCGCCACGCCGCTGACGTCACAGCAGCAGGCAGAGCAGGAGCGGGCGGCCAGCGAACAAGCGCGCATTGAATCCTGTCGCCAGGCGCTGGATTCGCTAAAAGAGGTTAACCCACAGCAAGCCACTAAACTCAGCAATGACTTTAACGCTTTAGTGCGCGCGGCGTCACAATACAATAGCGTGCGCGAGAAAGTGGCGGATCCTACCCGGCTTGGCATTGACTCCATGTATCAGTTTAAATCCATCAAACTGTGCGCCGATATCCAGAAAACGCTGATCGATAGCCTGGTACAGCGTGGTGAAAGCAAACAGCCATGAACAGAGCCGCCACGCTGACCCTCAACGCGCCCCTGCTGATGCTCGTCGCTGCGCTGGCGCTTTCAACCCCCTTCACCGCCGGCGCCGCGCCGGCCTTTCTTGATTACGCCCAACAGCAAACCCAGCAATCTCAGGCGCAAGAAAAAAACGATGCCGCAAGCGTAAAACAAACACAAGAAAGCCGCCAGAGCGCAGATAATAAAAAAACCGGTACCAGCACCTCACAATTACAAAAAAGAATCACCAGCCAGCAGGCGGCGATTGCACAAAAAGATAAGCTTATACAGCAATTAAAAAAACAGCTTGCCGCTACGCCGCAAACGGATACTGCCGGAGCGAATGAGCAAGCGGCGTTGAATAAGAGAATTAATGAATTACAGGTCGCCTTAAGCGCCGCTACTGCAGAAAAAGAGGCATTAATAAAAAAAGCAGGCGTTGTGCAGAATAATAATCTACAGCAAAGCCAGGCCGCGGCGCGTCAGCAGATCCAGCAATTAACGACGCAGATTCAGCAAGCCGAAGCTGAAAATAAACGCCTCAGCGCCAGCTTTACCACGCTTAATAAAGATAAACACGCGCTAATGACCCAACTGGCCGCTGCGGAAAAAGAGAAACAGGCCGCTCTTGAGCAGGTCAAAGCGCTTAACGCTGAAAAACAGCCGCTGACGACCCGGCTGGCCGCC
>NZ_GL882837.1:43154-46502 GCF_000195655.1 Klebsiella sp. MS 92-3 | reverse complement strand
CGGCGTATGCGCTGGTCGCGCTGTTTATGCTGCTGCTGGCCAACCTGTTCCCTTTTATCTATATGAAAGTGGGCGGCATCAGTAGCGAAATAGAGCTGCTGGAAATTCCCAACGTACTGTTTACCGAGGATTACGCCAGTCTCGGGACTTTCTTTTTACTCTTTGTTCAATTAGTGCCGGCGTTTTGCCTGGTCACCATTTTGCTGCTGGTTAATCGGGTCAGAATGCCTGCCGGCCTGAAGACGTTCCTTGCGCGAATTCTCTTTCAACTGAAAACCTGGGGCATGGCGGAGATCTTTCTTGCCGGCGTGCTGGTGAGCTTCGTCAAGCTGATGGCCTACGGTGATATCGGCATCGGTCTGAGCTTTGTTCCCTGGTGTATGTTTTGCCTGCTGCAGTTACGTACTTTTCAGTGCGTCGACCGCCGCTGGCTATGGGATGATATTGCCCCCATGCCGGCCATTACCCAGCCGCTGAAGGTCGGGGTGACCGGTATCCGTCAGGGGCTGCGCTCCTGTGCCTGCTGTACGGCGGTGTTGCCGGTCGATCAGACCGTCTGCCCGCGCTGTAACAGTAAAGGAACGGCGCGGCGCAAAAATAGCCTGCAGTGGACGCTGGCGCTGCTGGTGACGTCATTTATCCTTTATCTCCCTGCCAACATTATGCCGATCATGATCACCGATCTGCTGGGCGATAAAATGCCATCGACCATTATGGCCGGGGTGATTTTACTGTGGAGCGAAGGTTCATATCCGGTGGCGCTGGTGATCTTTATCGCCAGTATTATGGTGCCGACGCTGAAGATGATCGCTATCGCCTGGTTATGCTGGAACGCCAACGGCAACGGCGCGCGAGATTCGGAGCGCATGCATCTGATCTATGAGGTGGTGGAATTTGTTGGCCGCTGGTCAATGATTGACGTTTTTGTCATCGCCGTGCTCTCTGCGCTGGTCCGCATGGGAGGGTTAATGAATATCTATCCAGCCATCGGCGCGGTCATGTTTGCGCTGGTGGTGGTGATGACCATGTTTTCAGCCATGACATTTGATCCCCGTTTACTGTGGGATCGTGAGCCAGATTCAAGCCATGAGGAAATACAACAACATGGAAAATAAGAGCGGAGAAGCGAAAGTGCAGAAGGTGAAGAACTGGTCACCGGTGTGGATCTTCCCTATCGTCACTGCGCTGATCGGGGCATGGATCCTGTTTTATCATTACAGCCATCAGGGGCCTGAGGTCACGCTGATCACCACCAATGCGGAAGGGATTGAAGGGGGAAAAACCCGGATCAAGAGCCGCAGCGTAGACGTTGGGGTGGTGGAGAGCGCGACGCTGACCGACGATCTCACCCACGTGGAAATCAAAGCCCGCCTCAATTCCGGGATGCAGAAGCTGCTGCACAACGATTCCGTCTTCTGGGTGGTAAAGCCGCAGGTTGGGCGCGAGGGGATCAGCGGTCTTGGGACATTGTTGTCCGGGGCCTATATTGAACTGCAGCCGGGAACGAAAGGTTCGGTGCCAGCGCAGTATCCGCTACTGGATTCTCCGCCGCTGGCCTCGCCGGATGCCAAGGGGATCCGTATTCTGCTGGAAAGCAGCAAGGCGGGCCAGCTGTCGCCGGGCGATCCGGTGTTGTTCCGCGGCTATCGCGTGGGGTCAGTGGAAACCAGCACCTTCGACACGCAGAAACGTCGTATAACTTACCAGCTGTTCATCAATGCGCCGAACGATCGCCTGGTGACCACCAACGTTCGTTTCTGGAAGGACAGCGGGATCGCTGTAGATTTGACCTCGGCGGGGATGCGCGTCGAGATGGGCTCGCTGTCGACGCTGTTTGGCGGCGGGGTGAGCTTCGATATTCCTGAAGGACTGGACCTCGGCGAGCCGGTGGCGAATAAAACGGAATACCATCTGTTTGACGATCAGAAGAGCATCCAGGATTCAGTCTTTACCGAGCATATCGATTACGTCATGTTCTTCAAAGACTCGGTTCGCGGCCTGCAGCCGGGCGCGCCGGTGGAGTTCCGCGGTATCCGTCTGGGCACCGTCGGCAAAGTGCCGTTCTTTATTCCGGGGCTGAAGCAGCGTTTGAACGATGACTATCGTATTCCAGTGGAAGTGCGGGTTGAACCGCAACGGCTGATTAATCAGCTTGGCGGCGATCCGAATATTCGCGCCCACATTGACGATCTGATCAACCGCGGACTGCGCGGCTCGCTGAAAACCGGTAACCTGGTGACCGGCGCGCTGTATATCGATCTCGACTTCTATCCGAAGGCGCCCCCGCGCGGGAAAATACAGGAGTTTAACGGCTATCCGATTATCCCGACCATCAGCGGTGGACTGGCACAGATCCAGCAGCGTCTGATGGATGCGCTGGATAAGATTAATAACCTGCCGATTAATCCGCTGCTGGAGCAGGCGACCAGCACCCTGGCGCAGAGCGAGAAGACGATGCAGCACGTGCAGACCACGCTGGATAATCTGAATAAGATCACCTCCAGCCAGTCAATGCAGCAGCTGCCCGCCGATATGCAGACGACGCTGCGTGAACTGAACCGTAGCATGCAGGGCTTCCAGCCGGGCTCTGCGGCCTACAATAAGATGGTGGCCGATATGCAGCGTCTGGATCAGGTGCTGCGTGAGCTGCAGCCGGTTCTGAAAACGCTAAATGATAAGAGCAATGCGCTGGTATTTGAGGCGAAGGATAAAAAAGATCCACAGCCGAAGGGAGCGAAATAATGAAAAAATGGTTACTGGCGGCAGCCGTATGCGTACTGACGGCGTGCAGTAGCGGCGGGGAAAGCAAGACATACTATCAGCTACCGGTTGTGCAGGGCGGCGCGCAGAGCGCCGCCAGTCAGGGGGCACGTCTGCTGTGGGTAGAGCAGGTCAGCATCCCGGATTATCTGGCGGGTAACGGGGTGGTCTATCAGACCACCGACGTGCAGTATGTGATCGCCAATAATAATCTGTGGGCCAGTCCGCTGGATCAGCAGCTGCGCACTACGCTGGTGGCAAATCTCAGCCAGCAGTTGCCCGGCTGGGTAGTGTCGTCCCAGCCGCTGGGGAGCGAGCAGGATACCCTCAACGTTGCGGTCAATGGCTTTCATGGTCGCTATGACGGGCGGGTTATCGTTAGCGGTGAGTGGCTGCTGAAGCATCAGGGACAGCTGATTAAGCGCCCGTTTAACATCGTCCTCAGGCAGGAACAGGATGGTTATGACGCGATGGTCAAGACCCTGGCGCAGGCGTGGAGCCAGGAGGCGGCTGCCATTGCCAGCGAGCTTAATCGTCTGCCATAAGTAAAATTCATCATAATGATCTGCCGCGCGGTTCACCTGGGCC
>NZ_GL882837.1:39487-43051 GCF_000195655.1 Klebsiella sp. MS 92-3 | reverse complement strand
GGTTCACCTGGGCCGCGCGGCATTTTTTTTGCCAGGTCAGTTCGTTACCGGCGGCTGCGCCGAGCGAACAAAAAATGAACTCTTATATAGGTCACAAATATGACACTGGCGTGAATTTTGCGCATTGACGTTGCCTTCTTTTCGCGGTATTCGTAACCCGTGGCTGCACAATTTGCGACCACTGTTTTCTTTTCCACCAGATCAAAGAATGAGGGAAACGAGGCATGAAGAGACAAAAACGAGATCGCCTGGAACGGGCACACCAACGCGGATATCAGGCGGGTATCGCGGGAAGATCGAAAGAAATGTGTCCATACCAGAGCCTGAATCAACGCTCATGGTGGCTGGGAGGCTGGCGAGAAGCCATGGAGGACAGGGTACTAACGGCCTGACACTGTCTCTTTAAAAAAGAAGCCTCCGCATAGCGGGGGCTTCGCCTTTTAATCGCTACTGAATGTTATCAGAAAGCGGAAGTATCCTGGAACAGACCCACTTTCAGATCGTTCGCGGTGTAGATCAGACGATCGTCAACCAGCACTTCACCATCCGCAAGTCCCATAATCAGACGACGGTTAACAATGCGCTTGAAGTGGATGCGGTAGGTGACTTTTTTCGCGGTCGGCAGAACCTGACCGGTGAATTTCACTTCGCCAACGCCCAGCGCGCGGCCTTTGCCTTCGCCGCCCAGCCAGCCAAGATAGAACCCGACCAGCTGCCACATAGCATCCAGGCCCAGGCAGCCCGGCATCACCGGATCGCCGATAAAGTGGCAACCGAAGAACCACAGGTCAGGATTGATGTCGAGTTCTGCCTCAACATAACCTTTATCGTAGTTACCACCGGTTTCGGTCATTTTGATGACGCGGTCCATCATCAGCATGTTTGGTGCCGGTAACTGCGGGCCTTTCGCGCCGAACAGTTCACCACGACCAGAGGCAAGAAGATCTTCTTTTGTATAGGATTCGCGTTTATCTACCATGTTTTCAGTAAGCCTTATTTTAAGTTCGGGACGCAGGATAGCTAACACGTGTAAGCTGAACAAGTCCGATCAGTTAGAACTTGTCCCACCTAACCAGCGTAGCGGCCACGGAAAACGATGGCGAGTCTCTTGCTGGGTCGCCTGCGCTATCCGCTCCTGAATGGTTTGTCGCAGCGTCTGTCCTTCACCGTCCCACATCAGCTGGGTCAACATCGGCAGCGCTTCGGTAATATCGTCAATGGCCCAGATAGCAAACTGGTTGTCGGCAACGGCCTGACGTAGCTCGTGGCTCAGGCTGAGATGACGAACGTTGGCGGCAGGGATAATCACTCCCTGTTTGCCGGTTAAACCGCGCTGCTGACAGATAGTGAAGAAGCCTTCAATTTTCTCGTTCAGGCCGCCGACCGGCTGCACGCGACCAAACTGGTCGACGGAGCCGGTGATCGCGATGCTCTGATTTATCGGTACGTTGGCCAGGGCGCTGATTAAGGCGCAGAGTTCCGCCATGGAGGCGCTGTCGCCATCCACTTCACTGTAGGACTGCTCAAAGGTCAGCGAAGCAGTGAAGGGAAGCTGCTGCTCCAGCTCCAGCTCGGACATCAGAAAAGCCTGCATGATCATCATGCCTTTCGCATGAATGTTACCGCCCAGCTCGGCTTTACGTTCGACGTCGATAAATTCGCCATCGCCAATGTGCACGACGCAGCTGATGCGTGAAGGTTCACCGAACGCGCGTGGATGACCGGGGAATTCGATCACCGACAGGGCGTTGATCTGCCCGACGCATTCGCCTTCGGTTTCAATCAGGATCTGTTCCTGCAGGATTTCATCCTGCATACGCTCCGCCAGGTAGCCTTCACGCCATACCCGGCGCGCCAGCATGGTCTGCATCGCTTCGCCGGTAATCTCCTCGCCTTCGCAGAAGGCGGCGGCTTCCCGCAGCTGGCGGGTTATCCATAGCGGACTGAGCGGCAGGGTCTCCTGATCGCCGGTATAGCGCGTTCCCTCATCGATCAGCAGAGGCCAGGCATCGGCTGCCGGGCCCGGCAGCTCCAGCTGCTGCGCATTCTGCCATACCCACTGGCACCAGGCCTTTAGCGTGTCGGCGTCAGCAAACTGCAGAGTGTCTTCATACTCGCTATAGATCGCCTGCGCAGCCAGCTCCGGCTCCATTTCCTGGAAATCGGCCAGCGATTCGCGTTCGCCCACCAGGATGATTTTCAGACTCAGCGGCATAGAGGGAATGCTGACCGGCAGCGGACGCGATTCATCCATAGAAAGCCAGTCAAAGCGCTGACGAGTCACCATATTTTTCAGACGCACCCACAGCAGCGGTTGCGCCAGCAGTGTACGTAGCGAAAGCACAAGCACGCCGCCGTTGGCCTGATGGACCAGCCCAGGCTGGAGGGTGATTGCACCGTTAAACTGGCGTACGCAGCCAAACAGCTGTTCCGCTTCTACCCAATCGGCCATCACGACCGGGGCAGTGCTGGCGAAATTATCCTCAGCGCCCTGCGCCGGTGCGAGCGTCACCTGAGCGTCGGTTACCTCATAGCGGACGCCGTAAAGCGGTGCGGCAGGCTCGTGCAGAGTCCGGGTTTCAGCCGCCAGCCATTGCAGATATTCCGGCTCTTCAGGGGCTTTCACTAGCATGAAGGAGGAGACTGCCGGCGTGTACAGCAGCTGCTCAAGCCCATAGAACAAACGCGGCTGCAGATCGCCCGAGAGGGAGGGGGCCGGATGGGAAAGTTCAGCTTGAGCAAACAGCGCCTGGTAAGCTTCCAGATCAGGCGCAAGGTCGGTTCGGGTCAGTTTCGTAATGGTCAAAGTCGCTGTTTTTTAGTTAGATGTAAAGCGCGCAATTATACCTGATGCCGCGACCGAGCACACGGAGGATTATGGTTACCCTGATGATTACCCGGTCGCAGACTTCACGAATAATGATTTATATTCAGCACATCAGAAAAAAACTGATATCCTGAAATGAGTTACACGGTCACATTGAGATCGCAATGAAATATCAACAACTGGAAAATCTTGAAAGCGGCTGGAAATGGAAATATCTGGTAAAGAAGCACCGGGAAGGTGAGCTGATTACCCGCTACATTGAGGCCAGCGCTGCGCAAGCTGCGGTAGATGACTTGCTGACGCTCGAGAATGAACCTGTGCTGGTGCATGCCTGGATTGAGCAGCATATGAATCCGGCGCTGATGAACCGCATGAAGCAGACTATCCGCGCGCGACGGAAACGCCATTTTAACGCTGAGCATCAGCATACGCGTAAGAAGTCTATCGACCTTGAGTTTGTCGTTTGGCAGCGTCTTGCTGGCCTGGCGCAGCGGCGGGGCAAAACCTTGTCTGAAACCATCGTCCAGCTGATTGAAGATGCCGAGCACAAAGAGAAATATGCCAGCAAAATGTCGAGCCTGAAGCACGATCTGCAGGTACTGTTAGGGAAAGAATAGCCAGGTAGGATCGTCGACCCGCCTGCTGGTGGTTGCCCTGGCCGGGGGCTGCTTCACAGCTCTCAGCCGCTGAAGTGGGCGAGAGGGCATAAAAAAAAAAACCCCCCCCCGGGGGGGTTT
>NZ_GL882837.1:23920-39371 GCF_000195655.1 Klebsiella sp. MS 92-3 | reverse complement strand
GGGTTTTTTTATCGGTTATAACTTAAGCCGCCGGCTGAGTTACAACTTCTTTGTAGCCTTTAACTTCGATCTCTACACGACGATCCGGAGCCAGGCAATCGATCAGGGCAGCGCGAGCTTTCACGTTGTCACAGGTGTTGCCAGTAACCGGGTTGGATTCACCCATGCCGCGAGCGGAGATTTTGCCAGCCGGGATGCCTTTAGCAACCAGGTAGTCAACAACGGACTGAGCACGTTTCTCAGACAGCTGCTGGTTGTAAGCTTCGGAACCGATGCGGTCGGTGTAGCCCAGAACAACAGCGGAACCGTCTTTCGGATCCATGTTGCTCAGCTGAGTGTACAGCTGATCCAGAGCCTGCTGACCTTCCGGTTTCAGGGTAGCTTTGTTGAAGTTGAACAGAACGTCAGACTTCAGGGTGAAGTGCTTGGTAGCCACTTCCGGAGCCGGAGCCGGAGCCGGAGCAACAACCGGTGCAGCATCTTCCTGACCGAAGCGGTAGGAAACGCCCAGGCTCAGCATGCCGTTATCAGGACGGGTACCCACAGTGCCCGCGTCGCCGATGTTGTTAACCCACTGGTATTCCAGACGGGTAGCGATGTCACGAGTAACAGCCCACTCTACGCCGCCAGCAAATACTGGGGAAACGCCAGTGTCGTGTTCGCTACGGGAAACGCCGGTAGAAGCGTAGTTGCCTTTGGAGTCAGCGCGCCAAACCATGCCGCCCAGACGGGTGTAGATGTCCAGATCGTCAGTGATCGGGTAACCCAGTTTAGCGGTCAGCTGAACGCCCTGAGCTTTGAAAGCACCGTTGTCAACGCTGCCTTTATATGCCATACGGCCCAGCCAGTCATAACCCATTTCGAAACCGAGGTACGGGTTAACCTGGTAACCACCGAACGCACCAGCACCAAGCTGATCGTTACGGGTCGGACCGTTGTTGTTCTGGAAACCGTTACCGTAGAAACCGGTGTCGTGATACTGGGACCAACCCAGTTTACCACCTGCATACCAGGTGTTATCTTTCGGAGCGGCCTGCGCTACGGTAGCGAAGCCAGCCAGTGCCACTGCAATCGCGATAGCTGTCTTTTTCATTTTTTGCGCCTCATTATCATCCAAAATTCGCCATGAAGTTACAAAAGACCTCACGGTTAAATCCTTCACCGGGGGCGTGACTTGTTGTTAACTATGCTGATACATGCAGCGTAAGCCGATCACCCCTGGCGATGTAAAGTCTACAACTTAGTTCGAAACTTACAAGTGTGAACTCTGTCAGGCATATGAAAAAAAAGGGTTGTGTACACAATATTTAACAAATATGGTTGATTTTCGTACACGAAAAAAAGACAGAAATCCCCGTGTGGCAGGCATTCCGCGAAAAAGACCATAAAAAACGCTGTACCTTTCCCAGCGGTAAAAAAAATTCCAGGAATAATCCTAATTTCACTCAATGATACAAATTTGAGTGAATTTTTAGCCCGCTGAGTTGTCTGCCGAGCGTGCCCTGATTTCGCACCGGGCGCATGATGAATCCCATCGCGGACCCTACCTGGGCAGCGTTAACGAGACGTTCATGTTCGTCAGCGGTTAACTCCTCCGCCAGCCAGCAGATAACCACACTATAATTACCCGTGCGCAGGGCACGGATCATTGAGTCTATGGTATGGCAGGGAGAGAGCTGGCTAATTTGCATGACCTTGGACAGCGGCAGACCGGCGGACTGAACCCATTCGCGGCTGAGCTTTTGTTGCGGCGTGAGCCACAGCTGCCAGCGCGACTGTTGACCCAGCTGCTGTAATAAAGGTAGCAGCAATAACTGCGTCATCATGGGTTGATCTTCACGATAGACAATTTCACTGATCAGCCCATTGGTGTTCTGTTCGCCAGAACGATGAGCGTAGTGGCCTGCCGGAGCAGAAGCCTGTGCTGAACGGTTTGCGTGAGCTGAAGTAAACATAGTCTATCCCGCCTTTAGTTACTGTATGCATATACAGTATCTTCACCAGGGGAAAAGATCAACCGCAATTTGCCATTTTGCTGCCGGGAATTTAATCGCTTCTCGTGGTTCCTTATCTGTCAAAAGAAGCCCCTGCATTATCCAATCCTTAACGCGCGCTAATGGTTTCATTTCTCCCTGTCGATTGCTGCAACGCTTGCGATTTTCTGAAAGCGTCTCGCAAAACCGCATTCTGGTGAAAAAGTCGGCGAAAATCATCTTGCTGCTGCCCGGGAAGTCCCTTATGTTTTCTCTTAGCGGATCCGTTAACAACTTAAGTTTAATTACATGATTAACAAAGGAATGATCATGAGAAAACTAGTTTGTCCGCGGCTCCCGCAATTTCAGGCCTGCGTCTCACCGCTGGGTCAACTGCATACTCGTCCGCTCTTTGGCGGCTACAGCCTGGCTATTGATGATACGGTATTTGCGATGGTGGCCGAGGGGAACATTTATCTGAAGGCCTGCGAGCAGAGCGCTGCTTATCGGGTGGAACATCGTAATCCTCTGTTAACGCTGCGCCGACACGGCCGCATAGTGCCGCTGAAGTATTATCAAATTGACGACACTTTATGGCGCGATGAGCAGCAGCTTTTTCGGCTATCGCTACTGTCGTGGCAGAGTGCGCAGCGCGAAAAGAACTGCCGACGGGCGTCGGGCCGCCTGAAGGATTTACCCAATATCAGCTTTCATATGGAATTGCAGCTGATTCACGCGGGCATACCGGACGTTAGGACGTTGCGGGAAGTTGGTGCGCAGGAGGCATGGCTGAGGCTACGCGTAAATAATGCTTCTTTATCGCTGAGCGTATTGCTGGCGCTGGAGGGGGCGATTGCCGGGGTACATGCCGCCGCGCTCCCGACGCCACGGCGTCAGGAGCTTCTCGAATGGGCGGCTACCCGGTAGCGGAAAAGCCTTGTTATTCGGTTTGGGCGTGGACCCGTTGCTGCAGGCGGCAGATTTCAGGCAGCAGCGCCAGCAGCAGGCCAATCTGCTGTAAGACCAAGGGTTCCTTACTGTCCGCGCGCGGTTCCAGATGATGGATCCGGCTTTGCAGGCTGTTCAAAGCCTGTTGCACCCGCTGTTCATCCGCGGGGGTATGGTGCAAGGCGTCATCCACATAACAGACTGCATCATCCAGCAGGGCGAGGATTTCCGGCGTGGACAGTTTTTCCCGATGCGCGCCAAGAGCGGAGATGTAGCTGGTGAACGTGTGGTTAAGGCATAGCAGACGAAAGGCGGTTTCTCGCTGGGTGGCATCCGCGCGTGGTTCAGTCGATAAGTTCGAGACGACGGAGGCCAGCTCAGCATCACGGTTGTAGGCGTCACGACGCGCGACACGGTAGGCCAGCCGGTTGTCGCGGCCCTGATGATACTGCTCCAGAATCGCGTCCAGATAGCGGCAGTTCGCGTTCATTGCCCGGTCCAGCACCCGCGGCAGGTTGCGGAATTTCCAGTCCGGCCAGATGAAGCTGACCGCTGCCCAGGCGATGGCGCAGCCGATCAGCGTATCAATGATACGCGGCAGCGCGACTTCAAAGCCCTCGCCAAGCAGGTTAAAGCACAGCAGCACCAGCAGCGTAATAAACATCGTGGCATGGGCGTACTGCACGTTACGGAAGGCAAAAAACAGCACGCCGGTCAGGACGATCAACAGCAGTTGCCCTTCAACAGAGGGAACCAGCAGCAGGACCGGCAGGCCGATCGCCACCCCAACCAGCGTGCCGATAATCCTTAGCGCCAGGCGATGGCGGGTGGCGTTATAGTTCGGCTGACAGACGAACAGGCTGGTTAGCAGGATCCAGTAGCCATGCTGGAGCCCGGTAAACTGGATAAAGGCATAGCCGGCGCAGAGCACCAACGACATACGTACTGCGTGGCGGAAAAGGGCCGACTCTGGCGACATATTGCGCTGCAGGCGCAGCCAGATATCGCTCAGACCGCCGAGTCTGTCGTCGGCCAGCAGCGTCTCGGTATTACTCCCGGCAGGCGCGGTGGTTTGCACCGATTCAATGGTGGCCAGCTGAGCATCGATAGCGCGCAGGTTATTCAGTAAATACCCGAGGGCGTTGAGCTGCTCGTCGGATGCGCCGCCGGCGCGCACGCGCTCAAGTGCCGCATCGAGATGCATGAACGCCCGTTCAAAATGGGCATCATGCTGATAGGGTTCGCGTAACAGAATCGCCCGCGACAGTTTCTGGCAGGCCTGCGCCTGCATCGAAAGCATACGCTGGAAACGGAACATCACATCGCTATAGCGAAATTGATCGCGTAGGGTTTGATACTGAATATGCGATGAGCTGGCGCGTTCATGAATATCCTGGGCCACAAAGTAGTACTGCAGGGTGCGGCGGGTTCCGCGCTGGCCCCGATCGCCTCGCAGTCGGGTTAGCAGCGAGACCTTGGTTTGGTTAAGCGTAGCTACCAGCTGGCCATTAGCGAGCGCCAGATCGTACAGCGGCGCCTGGCTCTCATCCTCAAGGTCAGGATCAAACAGCCGGGATTTGAGCTCAAGATAGCGGGCCAGCTGCTCATAGCTACGCGCCAGGTTGTCCTGCAATGGACGAATCGGAAAGATCAGGTGCCCGGACAGCGTCAGCAGGTTGTACCACACGGCCCCCGCCAGCAGGAACAACGGCTGCAGATACCAATGATCGTACAGCGTGACGCCGAGCATGGTGTAGATGGCGATAAGCAGGGCGCCGAAGGCAATGGTCGCATAGCGCTGACCGAGGCCGCCAAGCAAAATAAAGCCGATGGTAGACACGGTCAAACCAAGGGCAAACAGCGGCGGCCACGGAAACAGCAGCTCCACGGAGGCGGAGGCGATAAAAAAGCAAACCAGAGTAATGGCAAGATTACGCAGACGGCCGGCCAGACGGTCGTCAAGGTCGGTCAGAGCCGCAGCCACGACGCCGAGGGTGAGGGGGATGGTCAGTTTGACTTCGCCGATCCACCAGGGAAACAGCGTTGTGCCGCAGAGCGCGATAATAATTCGTACGTTATAAAGCCAGGCGCTGTTCCAGGTGTAGCGGCGTAGCAGGGGGCTAATCATGTCCGTGTTCCGTTCGGTTACTGAAAGCGACGACGCGCATTGGCTTCACGCGCAGCACGCGCGGTTTCCACAGAAACGACCCGGCGACCCACCGGCCAGAGGGCGATGGCGGCGATTTTGAAATTCGCGATCCCCACCGGGATGCCTATGATAGTCAGGCACTGAGCTATACCGCTGAAAATGTGCATCAGGCAGAGCCACCAGCCGAAAAAAATGAACCACAGAATGTTCAGAACGGTACCGCCGGCGTTCAGTAGACCGTTTTTGCGCCCCGGCTCGAGCTCGTCAACATGAATCGCCTCGTTACCGTAGGGAAATAACGAAAGGCGAGTGATTTCCCAGCAGGAACGAGTCAGCGGCAGCGTGACAATCAGAATGATGCTGACCAGGGTGGCGAGTAGCCAGCCTAGAGTGGTGGCGAAACCGCCAAGGATAAAGTTCAAAATATTCAGAATGGTACGCATAAAGCCTCGGTTTTGCCCGGTGGATAATAAGACCTGATGATTGTAACGTTTTTTTGCGCTGGAGCACCTGGTCCGGGGCGGTTAAACTGAAAAACAATCCACCCTGATTGAAAATCGACATTATATGGAACTTAAAGCGACAACATTGGGCAAACGCATGGCTCAGCACCCTTATGATCGGGTGCAGCTACTGAACGCCGGGGTAAAAGTTTCCGGCGATCGTCATGAGTATCTTATCCCTTTCAATCAGTTATTGTCAGTGCATTGTAAGCGCGGTCTGGTCTGGGGCGAACTGGAGTTTGTGCTACCGGACGGGAAAGTCGTGCGTTTGCACGGTACCGAGTGGAGCGAAACGCAGCGCTTTTATCATCATTTACACACACTCTGGCAGCAGTGGAGCACGGAGATGAGCAATATCGCCGCCGGCGTGCTGAAGCAGCAGCTGGCGACGATCGAGCACACTCGCGCAGAAGGCAAGTGGCTAACCCGTCAGCAGGTGGCGGATGTTCAGGATAATATACGCCATGCGTTGACTGGTTTGCCGATGCCCACCAGTCGGCTTGATGCCTTTGATAACTGCCGGGAGCTGTGGCGGGAGTGTCAGCGCTGGTTAGGCGATATTGAAGCGACGCGTCTGGCCCATAACCAGGCCTTTACCGAGGCGATGCTGGAGCAATATCGCGAATTTTTTGATAGCGTTGAGTCGTCCCCGCTCAATGCGTCACAAGCGCGTGCGGTAGTGAACGGCGAGCGCTCCCTGCTGGTGCTGGCGGGAGCGGGCAGCGGTAAAACCTCGGTACTGGTGGCGCGAGCGGGCTGGCTGCTGGCGCGGGGAGAAGCCGCGGCAGATCAAATTTTGCTGCTGGCATTCGGCCGCCAGGCGGCGCAGGAAATGGATGAGCGGATCCGCGAGCGTCTGGCATCAGATGATATTACCGCGCGTACTTTCCATTCGCTGGCGTTGCATATTATTCAGCAGGGCAGCAAAAAAGTGCCCACTATCAGTAAGCTGGAAAGCGATACTGCGGCCCGCCACGCATTGCTGCTGAAAAGCTGGCAAAAGCAGTGCCAGGAGAAAAAAGCGCAGGCGAAAGGTTGGCGCCTGTGGCTGGAAGAAGAGATGGGCTGGCAACTGCCGGAGGGGGACTTCTGGCAGGACAAAAAGGTGCAGCGGCGGATGGCCAGCCGGCTTGACCGCTGGGTGAGCCTGATGCGCATGCACGGCGGCTCCCAGGCGGAGATGATTGCCGGGGCGCCGGAAGCGGTACGCGACCTGTTCAGTAAACGGGTGAAGCTGATGTCGCCTCTGATGAAAGACTGGAAAGCGGCGCTCAAGGCCGAGAATGCGGTCGATTTTTCCGGCCTGATCCATCAGGCGGTCAATATTCTCGATAAAGGCCGCTTCGTCAGCCCATGGAAACACATTCTGGTGGATGAATTTCAAGATATTTCGCCGCAGCGAGCCTCGCTGTTGGCCGCGTTACGCCGGCAGAATAGCCAAACCACGCTCTTTGCCGTCGGGGATGACTGGCAGGCGATCTATCGGTTCAGCGGGGCGCAGCTTTCTCTGACCACCGCATTCAACCACTACTTTGGCGAAGGGGATTGCTGTGCGCTGGATACCACCTATCGCTTTAACGGGCGTATCGGCGAAATAGCCAATGGCTTTATCCAGCAAAATCCGCATCAGTTAAGCAAACCGCTGAACAGCCTTATGGCAGGTGATAAAAAGGCCGTCACGCTGTTAGCCGACGACAAGCTGGACGATCTTCTGGATAAGCTGAGCGGTTACGTTAAGCCCGAGCAGCGCATCCTGCTGCTTGCCCGTTATCACCATCTGAAGCCTGAGGCGCTCAACAAAGCGGCGACGCGCTGGCCGCACCTGCAGCTTGATTTTATGACGATTCATGCCAGCAAAGGTCAGCAGGCTGACTTTGTCATTGTGTTGGGACTGCAGGAGGGGGAGGATGCGTTTCCGGCCCCGGCGCGCGAGTCGATTATGGAGCAGGCGCTCCTGCCACAGCCGGAAGATTTTCCGGATGCGGAGGAGCGTAGACTGTTGTACGTGGCGCTCACCCGCGCTCGTCACCGGGTATGGCTGTTATTTAACAAGGCGCAACCTTCGCCGTTTGTCGAGATCCTGCAGGCGCTGGATGTGCCCGTGGCCAGGAAGCCGTAATCGCGGCTCGATTATTTCAGGCGCTCGGCAAGATAGCGTGGATAATCCGGGATCAGAATATCGAGCGGTTGACCGAAGTGCGGCGACTGGATAATAAAGTCAGCGGTGGAGACGTTAGTGGCGACCGGAATGTTCCAGACGGTGGCCAGGCGCAGCAACGCTTTGACATCCGGGTCGTGGGGAACGGCGTTCAGCGGATCCCAGAAGAAGATCAGCACGTCGATTTTGCCTTCTGAAATGAGGGCACCCACCTGCTGGTCGCCGCCCATCGGACCGCTCAGCATGGCATTAACCTCCAGGCCGGTAGCCCGGGAGACGAGATTACCGGTAGTGCCGGTAGCATACAAAATATGTTGCGCCAGCAGCGCCTGATGGCGAGCAACCCATTTCATCAGCATATCTTTGCAGTGATCGTGAGCCACCAGCGCGATATGTTTTTGCGCAGGCAGGGTACGTGTTGTCAGTTCCATATTTTCATTCCACATTTTGACCTGCAAACAGATTACTGAATGTGGCTGTCGCTGCAAGCATCGGGGATGAAAATTTTGCTGAATCTGTGGGTTAGGCTGGATGGCCCCCTGCTGCGGATTAGCATACACTTAAGTGAAATAGCAGGAGGAAACCATGAAAGAGAATGATATTGCTGGCATCCTGACCTCGACACGGACGATTGCGCTGGTCGGAGCCAGCGACAAGCCTGACCGTCCGAGCTACCGGGTCATGAAGTATCTGCTGGATCAGGGGTATCACGTTATCCCGGTTTCGCCGAAGGTGGCGGGCAAGACGCTGCTGGGACAACAGGGGTATGCGACGCTCGCCGACGTTCCGGAAAAGGTCGACATGGTTGATGTCTTCCGTAATTCAGAAGCGGCGTGGGGCGTAGCGCAGGAGGCGATAGCCATCGGCGCGAAAACGCTATGGCTGCAGCTGGGGGTGATCAATGAGCAGGCTGCGGTGCTGGCCAGGGAAGCCGGATTGAGCGTAGTGATGGATCGCTGCCCGGCCATTGAGCTACCGCGACTGGGATTAGCAAAATAACAAAAAACCCCGCCTGGCGGGGGTTTGTTTTTGTTGCGAAGGCGCGGAGCCTGCAGCTGCTGACGAATCGTTTTGGCCAGTTCGTCGAGGGACGGCTGTTCCGGGTGTTCGTCGCGGGTTTCGCTGCTCAGCTGCGCTTCTGCCAGATAGGTGTGAATCGGCTGGCCATCATCATCTTCCATCACCACATGGTACCAGGGCGCCGCGCGCAGTTCGTCATTGGCGGCAATTTCATCCTCTTCCGGCTCCGCGAGCGAATACTCGGGATCGACATCGACGATGACGCCCAGGTAGCCCAAGAGCGTATGGCGGACCTGTTGGCCGATACCGAATTTGCTGGCTATCATAGGCACCTCCTGGGAAACATGAATACTCCCTATATGAGGCTCATGTTTCGTTTTTCAAGTTACATGACGCGACAGGCAAACCCCTTCAGATACAGCCCTTCCGGGTAGGTTGCGATCACCGGGTGGTCGGCAGCCTGACGGAACTGTTCTATAAATTGTACATCACGCCCGGCATCAATTGCGGCATCGGCGATGATTTTCTGAAATAAATCGGTGGTCATCAGCCCGGAGCAGGAGAATGTCAGCAGCACGCCGCCGGGGTTCAGCAGCTGGATCGCCAGCATATTGATATCTTTATAGCCGCGGCAGGCGCCCATCAGCTGGCTTTTATTTTCCACGAACTTCGGCGGATCCATCACGATCACGTCGAATTTCTCTCCCTGATCGCGGTATTTACGCAGCAGTTTGAACACGTCGTCGCGCACAAACTCCGCTTTGGACAGATCCAGTCCGTTGATCTCCACGTTCTGGCGGGCAACGTCGAGCGCCTCCTGAGAGGTATCCACGCTGGTGACCTGGCGGCAGCCGCCCATCAGCGCCGACCCCGCAAAGCCGCCGGTGTAGGAGAAGCAGTTCAGCACCCGTTTATCCGCGACATAGCGGCGGGTGGCCAGGCGGCTGTCGCGCTGGTCGAGGTAGTAGCCGGTCTTGTGCCCGCCCTGGATATCGACCAACAGCTTCATGCCGTGCTCGGTGATCGGCAGCAGCGCCGGGGGCAGTTCGCCCACCACCGGCCCCTGGGCCAGCTCCAGTCCCTCTTTTTTACGCACGGCGACATCGCTGCGATCGTAAATGGCGCAGTCCGGGAACAGGTTCTGCAGGGCGCTGATGATGGCGGCGCGCTGGTATTCGGCGCCTGCGCTGAGCAGCTGCAGCACGAAAAAGTTGCCAAAGCGGTCGATAGTGACGCCCGGCAGGCCATCGGACTCGCCGGCGATCAGGCGGTAGCTGTCGAGGCCATCGCGCTCGGCCAGCCAGGCACGCCAGGTTTGCGCCTGCTGCAGACGGCGTTCAAAGAAGGCGCTATCGATGGCTTCATTGCGGTCGAAGGTCCACACGCGGGCGCGGATCTGCGACGACGGCGAGTAAGCGCCGCGGGCCAGCCATTTTCCCTGATGGTCAACGATATCGATGGTTTCACCGCTGCGGGCTTTACCTTCCATGCGGGCGACGCCGCCGGAGAATATCCACGGATGGCGACGCAGCAGGGATTTCTCGCGTCCTTTGGCTAACACTAAGCGGGGGAATAGGGAATCTGTCATGGGGCTACCTTTAAGCAACGGGAATGTCGGCACCGAAAAATGGCGCGTAGATTAGCACACCTGGCGCACGCAAGCATCTTTCGCCCGGCAGGCACAGGTGAGCGTTTCGGCACAAAATGCAGGCGCTTCGGCACATTCAGCTGGTGCGGACTCTCATACCCTGTTTTCTCACCCCAACGAGGAGCAGACGATGAAAACAGGTATCCGCATGGCTGTGGCGATGGTAGCGGCTGTGAGCAGCGGCGCGATGGCCGCGCCGTTTAGCGTAAGCAGCAATGATATGCGTGACGGGCAGCCGCTGGCCCAGCAGCACTGGTTTGCCGGTTTCGGCTGTACCGGAGGCAATGTCTCTCCGCAGCTGGCATGGAAAAACGCCCCGGCGGGCACGCGCAGCTTCGCGGTCACCGTCCGGGATCCCGATGCGCCTACCGGCAGCGGCTGGTGGCACTGGACGGTGGTCAATATCGCCAGCAGCGTCTTTTCGCTGCCCGCTGGCGCGGGAGATAAAAACAGCGCTACACTGCCGGGCGGAGCGGTCCAGGGCCGCAACGATTTTGGCTATGCCGGCTTCGGCGGCGCCTGTCCGCCGGCGGGAGATAAACCGCACCGCTATCGCTTTACGGTATGGGCGCTGGATGTCCCCACGCTGCCGGTGGATGCCGGGGCCAGCGGGGCGCTGGTCGGCTATCTGTTACATAGCCATGCTCTCGCCAGCGCACAGTTGACGGCGATGGCCGGGCGTTAAAATAAAAGGTCGGTCTGATGGAGAGTATCCACTTTCAGCATAACGCCTTAACCGCGGCGGAGATCACCACCCGACGGCTATGCAGACTGCATCGCGTGCGGCTGTTCTCCCCGGCGCTCTGTCGGGTGAAACGCGGCAGCAAAGTGATTGTGCAAGGGGAGAGCCGGGTGCTGGCGACTCCGCAACAGCTGATTGTTTTGCCAGCTGATGTGGAACTGGAGGTGATTAACCAGCCGGAGAATGGCCTCTTTTGCTCCGATCTGCTATCGCTGACGCCCGAGCTGCTGACGAGGTTTAAGACTCGTTATCTCAGCGAATCACCGCCAGGACGCCTGACCTCGCTCTGCGCACCGGTGACGACAGAGCTGGCGTTTATGTGGCAAAGCGTTCTGCAGGCGGTGCGGGAGGGATTGTCCGTCGCGCTGCAGCAGCACCAGACCATGGGGCTGCTGCTGGCCCTGTATGAGGCTGGCTATGCGGGCCCGCTGCTCGTCGAGCGGCAGCAGGATCTGTCGGCGCAGGTGCGGCAGCTGATTATGCTGTCGCCGGCGCAGGCATGGAGCGTGTCGCGGGTGGCGAAAATGCTCTTTCTCGGCGAGTCCACGCTGCGCCGTCGGCTGCAGCAGGAATCGCAGAGTTTTCGCCAGATCGTCGAGGAGGTGCGGATGGCCCACGCCCTGGGCCAGCTGCAGACCACCTCGCGGCCAATAGGCGAAATTGCGCAGAACAGCGGATATCAGTCGGGATCGCGCTTTACCGCGCGCTTCCGTCAGCATTATGGTTTACTGCCGAAGCATGTACGCTGAGCGAATTTGCTATCCTCAGCGTATAGCGTGAGCGAAAAGGAGATGATTATGGCCAGTATCTGCACAATGGCATGGGTTTACGGTTCGGTTCAGGGCGTGGGGTTTCGCTATTCCACGCAGCGGGAAGCGCTGCAGCTGGGGGTGACCGGTTATGCCCGTAATCTGGATGACGGCGGGGTGGAAGTGCTTGCCTGCGGCGAGGCGGAGCAGGTGGAAAAACTCATCACCTGGCTGAAAGCCGGGGGGCCGCGCAGCGCGCGGGTTGACCGAGTGTTAACCGAGCCCCATCAACCCACCCGCAGCTGGGACAAATTCGCGATCCTCTATTAGATGCACTTCACCGGCTTCGGCAAGCCGGCGATTTTAGTCGCCTGTTTGGCGGGTCCTTTCGGAAACAGGCGATAGAGATAGCGGCTGTTGCCTTTCTCTTCGCCAAACTTGTTGGCCATCGCCTTGACCAGCATACGGATCGCCGGGGAGGTGTTAAATTCAAGGTAAAACTCGCGCACAAAGCGCACTACTTCCCAGTGTTCAACGGCGAGCGTTATCCCCTCCTGCGCGGCAATGACTTCCGCCATCGCCTCGCTCCACTGGGTGGTATCTTTCAGATAGCCTTCGCTATCCGTTTCAATTTCGTTGCCTTCAAAAATAAACATGATTTTTCACATACCGCCTGAAACTGGCCGCAGTGTAGCAAAAAAAAAGGCCCCGCATAAGCGAGGCCTCTGTTAAGCAGGGGAGCGGTTAGTCCCGGCTGGCGAAGCCCAGGATGCTCAGCAGGCTGACAAAGATGTTGTACAGCGAGACATACAGACTGACCGTCGCGCGGATATAGTTGGTTTCACCGCCGCGGATAATGTTGCTGGTCTCGAACAGGATGGCGCCCGAAGAGATCAGGATGAACACCGCGCTAATCGCCAGGTGCAGCGCCGGCAGCTGCAGGAACAGGTTAGCGACCATACCAATCAGGACGACCACCACGCCGGCCATCAGCATCCCGCCAAGGAATGACATGTCTTTACGCGTCGTCAGCACATAGGCCGAGCAGCAGAAGAAGACCAGCGCCGTGCCGCCCAGCGCCAGGCCGATTAAATCGCCCATGCCGGCAGAAAGATACGCGTTCAGCATCGGCCCAAGGATATAGCCGAGGAACCCGGTGAAGGCGAAGGCGGAAATAATCCCGGTGGGTTTATTCGCCGTTTTGTAGGTCAGGAACATCAGACCGTACATCCCCACGAGGGTCAAAATGAGACCCGGCGAAGGGAGCATCAGCACTGTGCTGGCGGTGGCGGTGATAGCGGAAAACGCCAGCGTCAGGCTGAGCAGGAAGTAGGTGTTACGCAGAACCTTGTGCGTGCTGAGCAGCGAGGAACGGTCACGCGATGATGTAATTATGCGATCCATGAGTCACTCTCTTATGACAGATGTAATTAGGGATAAAGAATAAGAAAAACAAGCGTGAAGCCCTAATGCTTTTACCCATCTTTACTTAGTTTTTACCGCTTTTGCCTGGCATAAAATTCTATATAGATAGGGAAAAGCGATATATTTTCGCTTTTCGCGTCGCTGAGCCGATCGAAATCTTATAGGTCACTGAAAAATATTGCCTTATTGCGGTTCTGCGACTAAGTGTGGAAGAGGGGGATTACCCCGTACGTCAAAGGCAAAGGGAAATGACATTACACAAAAAAAATCACATCACCCGAACACTCCTGGCTGTCAGTATGCTGGCTATGAGCGGCGGGGCGCTAGCGGCGCAGGTGCCGCCGGGCACCCAGCTGGCGGAAAAGCAGGAGCTGGTCAGAAATAACGGCAGTGAACCGGCGTCACTCGATCCGCATAAAGTCGAGAGCGATGTTGAATTCAATATCATTAGCGATCTCTTTGAAGGGCTGGTTAACGTGTCGCCAGCGGGGGTGATCCAGCCGCGACTGGCGGAACGCTGGGAAAACAAAGACAACCTGTTATGGACCTTTCATTTACGCCCCGGTCTGACCTGGTCTGACGGCACGGCCATTACAGCGCAGGATATCGTCTGGAGCTGGCAACGGCTGGTCTCGCCGGCAACAGCCTCCCCCTACGCGAGCTACCCTGGCAATATGCATATCGCCAACGCCCGCGAGATTGCCCTCGGGCAAAAGGGACCCGAGACGTTGGGGGTGAAAGCGCTGAACGACACCACGCTGCAGGTCACTCTGACCCAGCCGAATGCCGCCTTCCTGGCGATGCTGGCGCACCCTTCGCTGGTACCGATCGACAAAGTGCTGGTGGAGCGGTATGCCGATAAATGGACCCGACCAGAGCATATCGTCACCAGCGGCCCGTATAAGCTGTCCCAATGGGTGGTGAATGAGCGGCTGGTGGCTGAACGTAATGCAAAGTACTGGGATAATGCGCATACCGTTATTAATAAAGTGACTTACCTGCCAATCTCTTCGGAGGCCGCCGATGTCAACCGCTACAAAGCAGGGGAGATTGATATTGTCTATACGGTGCCGATCAATCAGTTTGCGCAGTTGCAGAAAACCATGGGCGACCAGCTGGACGTTTCGCCGCAGCTGGCGACCTATTACTACGAATTCAATACTACCCGGCCGCCGTTTAACGACGCCCGTGTGCGTCGCGCGCTGAATATGGCGCTTGATAAAGATATCATTGCCGGAAAAGTGCTTGGCCAGGGCCAGCGCCCGGCCTGGCTGATCGGTCAGCCGGATATCGGCGGCGTGACGCTGCATAACCCGGACTACGCCAGCTGGCCGCGTGAGAAACGGATTGCCGAGGCGAAAAAACTGCTGGCGCAGGCGGGGTATGATGAAAGCCATCCGCTGGTCTTTACCCTGCTCTATAACACCTCTGAGTCGCACCAGCGTATCGCCATTGCCGCCAGCTCTATGTGGAAGAAAAACCTCGGCGTCGAGGCGAAGCTACAGAACCAGGAGTGGAAGACGATGCTGGATACCATGCATACGCATAACTTCGACGCCGTCCGCTACGCGTGGATTGCCGACTACGACGATGCCGCCACCTTCCTCAATACTTTCCGTACCGGGGATAGCGAGAACACCAGTCAGTACAGCAACCCGGCTTACGACGCGGCGCTGCGCAACGCGGCGAAAGCCTCCGACGTGGCGACCCGGGGCAAATACTATCAGCAGGCGGAAGATCTGCTGGCGCAGGATGTTCCCGCCATTCCGGTCTATCACTATGTACGTACCCATCTGGTGAAACCTTGGGTAGGGGGCTTCACGCCGGATAAGCTGGGGTATTACTACACCAAAGACATGTACATTAAAAAACACCCATCCGCCAGCGGCGATGGGCGTTGATTTTCTGTGCAAACTGCCTGAAATTCAGACGAATAACACAAAATTGTTTGTTTTTAAGGCAGTTGATCAAAATGATGCTTTACAGCATCCGCCGAGGTGTTTATAGTGCGCCTCACACCGGAAGTGTGGCCGAGCGGTTGAAGGCACCGGTCTTGAAAACCGGCGACCCGAAAGGGTTCCAGAGTTCGAATCTCTGCGCTTCCGCCATATAAAAGAAGGGGTTACCGAAAGGTAA
>NZ_GL882837.1:22519-23822 GCF_000195655.1 Klebsiella sp. MS 92-3 | reverse complement strand
GTTACCGAAAGGTAACCCCTTCTTGCTTTGTCCGGTCGGTCGTGCATGACCCGGACAGCGACCGACGACGTTTTCATTCCCACAGCGCTGACGGATACATAGCCCGTCGCATGGCAGGACTTTTCACAACGCCCGCTTATTCTTCGATAATCCGCGCCTTCGGTTTGCTCAGCAGGAGCATGACCAGCGCGACGTAGGGCATCGGCTTTCAGAAATAGTAGCCCTGCAGCAGATGAATACTCTGGCGATTAAGATAATCCCGTTGGGCCTCGGTTTCGACGCCCTCGGCAATGATGCGCAGTGACAGCGTCCGCGCCATCTCTATCACGCAGTCCAGCAGCTTGCTTGTCGGCGCCTCCCCGGTTACCCGGCCGACAAAACTCTGATCGATTTTGATATAGTCGAAAACCAGCTCGTGGCGACAGGAAAGCCCGGAATAGCCGGTGCCAAAGTTGTCCAGCGCGATGGAAAACCCGCGGGAGTGTAACGTATTGAGCTTGTCCACAACCGCCCCGTTGAGCAACAGCGGCTCCTGCTCCGTGATCTCCAGCATCAGCTTCACCGCTTTACCCTCAAAGCCGCGCTGATAGTGCAGGCAGTCATCGATAAACGTCGGCGCGTTAATATATGACACGCTGATATTCAGGCCAATATGAAACCCATCCGGTAGTTTACTAAAGTGTGGTCTCATCTGCGCGTTGACCTGCGCCATCAGGCTGCGGGTTAGGGGAATAATTAAGCCGGTACGTTCGGCCAACGGAATAAATTCCGCTGGCGAGCGCGCTGGCGTCGTGCTGTTTTGCCAGCGGGCGAGGTAAATACCTCCTGGTGTGGGTCCGCAGCCAGCGGCTTAACATCGCCATATCTGGCAATCATTTGGTTCTGCACCCAGAGTGCCAGCCCGTTGTCATCGGTATCGCTATATAGCGCATCGCGCAGATGGATGTCGCTGATCGTGACAATCACCCTGATCGGCGCTAAGCGCGTCTGATAGATCAGCACCGGCCGCTTATTGACCATCATTCTGGCCGGGAGCAGTAACAGAGGGTCATCAGGCAAAGACTCAGGGCTAAGTGTCAGGACCCGGTTGCCAGTTAATGACGAACACGCCCGCAAGAAATACCATCAGCGCCAGGGAAAAGGCAATCACTCGCAGCCGGTGGATGAAGAGACGGCGTTGTTTCTTGGCGATCGCACCGTCAGCCAGCCGGCGTGGCAGCCCGGCGCGATGGTGCGACTGACGGTCAGCGGCAAGGCGCGGGTATTTAGCGGCTAATCCCTGAGCAGGCGGCGCCGGCTATCG
>NZ_GL882837.1:21246-22395 GCF_000195655.1 Klebsiella sp. MS 92-3 | reverse complement strand
CGGCTATCGCCGGTGCCGCACAGAAAGCTAATCAGGCGGAGGATGAAGCCGATAGTATCCGCGCCACTGACCTCGTCGCCATGGAGTGGTAGTACGTTGGAACAATTCCGCGGGGTCAGTCCATCTCACCGCCGTTTTGCCGGTGTGCGCTTTACAAATCCAGCACTACCCGGCCGCCTTTGGCACGCGAGCAGCAGATCAGCATACTCTGCTGGCTGGCTTTCTCTTCCTCGCTGTAATACTGATCGCGGTGGTCGGCTTCCCCCTCCAGAATCATCGTTTCGCAGGTGCCGCACACCCCTTCGCGGCACAGACATTCCACTTTCGCCGCTTTGTTATTCTCGATCACCTGCAAAATGGTCATGTCCTGCGGCACGGTAAATTCGCGTCCGGAACGCGCCAGCACCAGGGTAAATGCCTCTCCGCCTTTATCTTCAACGATAAATTGCTCAAAGTGCAGCTGGCTGGCGGGAACCTGATACCGTTCGGCGGCGGCTTTCACCGCCTCGTTAAGCGCTGCCGGGCCGCAGGTATAGATGTGGGTGCCGGGTTCGATATCGGCGAACAGGCGCGACAGGTCGAGACGGCTGCCGAGCGCTGATATGTGAATATCGACCCGGTCGCGCCACGGCGCAGCGCTGAGCGCATCGACGAAAGCATTATTGTCGGCGTCGTGGAAACAGTAGTGCAGCTGCCAGTCAGCCTGCTGCTGTTCCAGTTCAGGAATATGCGCTAAAAACGGCGTAATGCCGATGCCGCCGGCGATCAGCAGATGTTTTCGCGCCTGCGGTTCGATGGCGAACAGGTTATTGGGGGTGGACACCGTCAGGGTATCGCCCGGTCGCACCTGCTGATGCATAAAACGCGACCCGCCTTTGGAAGGCGACTCAAGACGCACCGCAATCTGCCAACTGGTGGTATCCAGCGGCGAGCTCATCAGCGAATAGGCATTGCTGTAGCGCTGCTCGCCATCCTGCATCTGGACGATAATATGGCTACCGCCGCTGAATCCCGGCAGCGGGGCGCCGGTCGGCGACACCAGCGTAAAACGCTTAACCTGAGCGGTGATCTGTTCAACATCGCGAACGATCGTCTCAAACATTTGATAATCAGACATCGCGGAACTCCATCAAAAAAATCCCCCCCCGC
>NZ_GL882837.1:11240-21102 GCF_000195655.1 Klebsiella sp. MS 92-3 | reverse complement strand
CGCGGCGGGGAGAGGATATTTACAACCCCTGGCAGAGATACTTCATCTCCAGGTAATCTTCGATTCCGTGTTCCGAGCCTTCGCGGCCAAGACCCGACTGTTTCACTCCGCCAAATGGCGCGACTTCATTAGAAATCAGCCCGGTATTGATGCCGACCATGCCGTATTCCAGTTGCTCGGAGACGCGCCAGATACGGGCGGCATCGTTGCTGTAAAAATAGGAGGCGAGGCCGTAGATGGTGTTATTGGCCTGCTCAATGACCTCTTGCTCATCCTCAAATTTCACCAGCGCGGCCACCGGGCCGAAAATCTCTTCCTGCAGCAGCAGTGACCCAGGCTGTACGTCGCCGATTACCGTAGGGGTGAAGAAATTACCGCCAAGCGGATGCGCTTTTCCGCCGGTTAACAGCGTGGCGCCGCGGCTCATGGCGTCGTTGAGCAGGGACTGCACTTTGCGTCCGGCATCGGCGTTGATAAGCGGGCCAATCTGGACATCGGACTCGCTGCCATCGCCGACTTTCAGGGCGGCGACGCGGGCGACGAACTTATCGCAGAATTGGTCGTAGATGGCGCGATGAATATAGAAGCGGTTGACGCAAACGCAGGTTTGCCCGGCGTTGCGGAACTTGGCGATCAGCGCCCCCTCGACCGCTTTATCGATATCGGCGTCGTCAAAGACGATAAACGGCGCGTTACCGCCGAGCTCTAAAGAGAGCTTTTTGATGGATTCCGCGCACTGGCGCATCAGCACGCGGCCGACTTCGGTCGAACCGGTAAAGGAGAGCTTACGTACCCGCTCATCGCCGGTGAACACCGCGCCAATCTCACGCGACTGCCCGGTTACGACGTTAATGACGCTCTGCGGGATCCCGGCCTGATTCGCCAGCTCCGCCATCGCCAGCGCGGTAAACGGCGTTTCGTTAGCCGGCTTAATCACCATCGTACAACCCGCGGCCAGCGCCGGGCCGGCCTTCCGGGTGATCATCGCCGCCGGGAAGTTCCACGGGGTGATCGCCGCGCAGACGCCTACCCCCTGGCGGATCACCATCAGGCGTTTATCGGCGCCGGGGGAGGGGATTATCTCGCCGTTGGCGCGTTTCCCTTGTTCGGCAAACCACTCGATAAACGAGGCGGCATAGGCGATTTCGCCTTCCGCTTCCGCCAGCGGCTTGCCCTGCTCGGCGGTCATGATCTGCGCCAGCGCGGTCTTGTTTTCGAGGATCAGGCGGTGCCAGTTTTTCAATAGCGCGGCGCGCTGGGCGGCGGTGAACGCGCGCCAGCCCGGCAGCGCGGCCGCGGCGGCATCCACTGCCTGTTGCGCTTCCGCACGCCCCATATTGGGGATCTGGCCGAGCGTCGCGCCGGTGGAAGGATTGCTGACGGCAAGCGTCGTGCCGTCGGCGGCGTCGCGCCAGCTTCCGGCAATCAGCGCCTGCTGGCGAAACAGATCTGAGTGAAACACAGACATAGCAAGCTCCTTCAACGATTACGGCTGGAACACCTGGGCGACCAGATTGTGGAAATGCGCGATCCCGTGCTCGGAGATACCGCTGCCGCTGTTATCCGCCATAATGCGCCCCTGGCCGCGATAGCCGCGGGACTTCAGCCCCTTCTGTACGCTTTCCACCAGGCGTAAATCTTCCGGGCGGAACACGTCGCGATACCACTCAATCAGCGCTTTCTGATCGTCAGTCAGCTCTTCGTTGGTGAAATAGATGTCGTAATTCTGCAGAGTGGTCTCTTCATCCACCGGGAATTCATAGATAACGGTCATCATGCCCTTGATCGGCGTGACGTTGAACATGGTGCACGGCCACAGCCAGAAACCGTGAAACGCGGCGTCGGTACCCTCTTCGAATTTAAACGACTGCTCGGACGGTTTGGCGAAGCCATACTGCAGCGTCCATTTGCCGTGCATGGTGTGCCAGTAGCGGTCAACCTGGACGGAATCCGAGAAGCCCGGGTGCGCCGGACCGCAGTGGTAACATTCCAGATAGTTATCGACGATATTTTTCCAGTTCGCCGGGGTGAGGGTGGTAAAGCGCGCCGCCAGTTTCAGATCATGCACGTCCGGACAGGCTTCCAGCACTTTGTCCTGCAGCCCCGGTAGCTGCGTTTCCACACTCTCCGCTTCCGGATTCATATTGATAAACACAAAGCCGGCATACTCTTCCAGGCGAACCGGCACCAGCGTTGCCTTTTCGCTATCGAAATTCGCCACGTTTTCGCAGTTGCGGGCGTGGGCGAGATTGCCGTCCAGCTTGAAGGCCCAGGCGTGATAGGGGCAGGTAATCACGTTTTTGGCTTTGCCCTCGCCGCTCAGTAGCTGGTGGCCGCGGTGTGGGCAGACGTTATAGAAGGCGCGCAGAATGTTGTCGCGGCCGCGGACTATAACGATATTTTCGCCGATGATCTCCCGGGTAATGTAATCGTTCGGCCGGGCGACCTCGCTGCCGTGGGCGACGCAAATCCAGCTATTGGCGAAGATGCGCTCTTTCTCGTGCTCAAACGCCTGGCTGTCGGTGTAAAAACGGGCCGGAATGGTCCAGGCGTCCTGTGGATTGGCACAAAAGTTAATCGGCAGGGTGAAGTCAGGGCTCAAATTGCTCATGTAGGGTCACCTTGTGATTATTGTCAGTAAGAGGTTTTACAGCGACTGGCCGTCGCCTTTGAGTACCGCGCCAACCGGCAGCGTCTCGGCTTTAATAATGGGCTCGGGGGTATGGGTTTCTATCTGATGGACCGGAACGTGGGCGTAGTCCTGTTTTAACCAGCGCACGAAGCCGCCGGTTTTAATCAGTAAAATGGCCAGGAACGGTAGGGCGGTCAGCACCACGGTAGTTTTCATGGTCTCAAGCGAAGCGCCGGTAAACAGAATCGACAGCGGGATGAGGGTGATCACCACGCACCAGAACAGGCGCATGCCGCGATCCGGATCCTCGCCTTCGCGCAGGTTGCGGGTACTGGTCGCCGCCATGGTGTAGGCCACCGCATCCATGTGCGAGGCGAGGAAAACAATCATCACGAACAGATAGGCGGCGAGGAACAGCTTACCTGCCGGCAGCGACATCAGGACCTGCTGGACGGCGGTTTCGCCGCCGAGAGTCTGCATCACCTGTGGTACGTTAATCACGCCGTTAACGAACTGGTGCATGGCGTAGCTTTCCATCACCCCGAAGAAAAACCAGCAGCCGGCGGTGCTACCGAGGAGCAGTCCCCAGATCACCTCTTTGATTTTGCGCCCGCGGGAGACGCGGGTGACGAACATCGCCACGCCTGGGGTGTAGGAGATCCACCACAGCCAGTAGAAGACGGTCCAGTTGCGGGTAAAGGCGCCGTCGCCGAGCGGGTCGGTAAACAGGCTCATCTGCAGGAAGTTTTGGGTCGTCAGGCCGACGGCGTTAATGATGTTATTGGTGATGAATTCGGTCGGGCCAACCAGTAATACCACCAACGGCAGCAGAAACGCCCCCCAGCCGACCATTTTGCTCAGGCGCTGCAGGCCGTTGTTGATGCCAATCCACGAACTCATGCAGAAAATACCGCCGGAGAGCAGGATCACAAATGCCTGCATGGTGAAGTTATCCGGCAGTCCGGTCAGCGCTGACAGGCCGCGGGTGAAGGTGGCGGCAGTGACTACCAGCGAAATGGTTAACGCGCCGACGGTGGCGATCAGGAACATCAGATCGACCAGGCGGCCCCAAAAGCCCTGCGGATTAACGCCGGTGATCGCCGAAATAATCCCGGAAAGGCTGAGGCCTTTATTTTTCCGCACGTGGAAGTGATAGGCCATGATCAGCGAGGCGAGGGTGTAGGTCGCCCACGCGCTAATGCCCCAGTGGAAGAAAGAGTACGGGATGCTGTATTCCAGCGCTTTTGCTGAATGCGGCGCAATATTCAGGCCAGGGGTCTGGTAGTAATAAGCCCACTCGGCAACACCCCAGTACAGGGTAGAGGAGCCGAGCCCGGCGCAGATAAACATAAACAGCCATGAGAGAGTGCTGTACTCGGCTTTGCCTTCGCCGAGCCGGATATTGCCGTATTTGCTGGTGGCCAGATATAACACCAGTCCCAGCGCCAGCAGCACCAGCACCTGTACCGCGGAACCCAGCAGGCGGGTGACGCCGTTAAAAATCGAATTAGCCGCCTGGGCGGTTTGTTGGGGGAAGAGACTTAATGTAGCGGCGATGAAAACAATGGCCGCCAGGCTGATGACAATCAGCGGCACATCTTTTTTCTTTACGTTGCTCAACATGAGTGATCTCCTGGGCATGATTGCCCGTCGGTGGCTTTAGCCTGTCGTTGTTATCACGCTGTAGGGTCAGGGTTCGTAGCAAGATGCTATTAACAATTGGATTATTTCTTCGTTACATGAATTAAACAATTGGCCGTTTCGTGAAGCAATAAAACACGAAACGGAAATAATAAAAGGTGAATTGGCGCAGGTTCTGTCCTTTCAGGAATTAATAAAGTTCACCGCTGTGATGCGGTTCACTTGTCAATCGTGGGGGATTCTGCATAGCGAAAAGAGAGGGGAGTTGGCGGACCAGGCGCGCGGGTTTTCCCGGGTAGCGGCTGCGCCTTACCTGGGCTACTTGCTGTGCCGTTTTTTTGCCGGGTGGCTGCTGTGCCTTACCCGGCCTACTCACTACATTATCGTGCCATTGTAGCCCCGGTAAGCGCAGCGCCACCGGGGAGCGGCGGGGTAATTACGCCAAAATGGCCTTGCAGATAGCCTCGCTAACCTGCTGCGTTGAGGCACTGCCTTTCATGTCCGGAGTTTTCGGTCCGCAGGCGATCGTCTGCTCAATCGCCGCCAGAATGCCATCGTGAGCGGCGTGGTAGCGCTCATCGCCGTTGCCGAGGAAATCGAGCATCATCGCCCCGGCCCATATGGTGGCGATCGGGTTGGCGATATTTTTACCGTAGATATCCGGCGCGGAGCCGTGAACCGGCTCGAACAGCGACGGGAAGGGGCGCTCCGGATTGAGATTGGCCGACGGCGCAATGCCGATAGTGCCGGTACAGGCCGGGCCGAGATCGGAGAGAATATCGCCGAACAGGTTGGAGCCGACCACCACGTCAAAACGCTCCGGCTGCAGCACGAAGCGGGCGCACAGGATATCGATATGCTGCTTGTCCCAGCGAATTTCGGGATAGTTTTTGGCCATCTCTTCCACCCGCTCATCCCAATAGGGCATGCTGATGGCCAGGCCATTGGATTTGGTTGCGGAGGTCAGCGTTTTGCGTGGGCGGCTTTGCGCCAGTTCGAAGGCGTAGCGCAGGATCCGGTCAACGCCGCGGCGGGTAAAGACCGACTCCTGAATCACCACTTCATGCTCGGTGCCTTCATTGGCGCGGCCGCCGAGGGCGGAATATTCGCCTTCGGTATTTTCGCGCACCACGTAAAAATCGATATCTCCGGCCTTTTTACCCGCCAGCGGGCAGGGGACGCCGGGGAACAGGCGCACCGGGCGCAGGTTGACGTATTGATCGAACTCGCGGCGGAACTTCAGCAGCGACCCCCACAGCGAAATGTGGTCGGGAACGCTATCCGGCCAGCCGACGGCGCCGAAGTAGATAGCATCGAAGCCCTGCAGCTGCTCGCGCCAGTCGTCCGGCATCATCTTGCCGTGATGGGCGTAATATTCGCAGCTTGCCCACTCCATCTGCTCGAAGCTCAATGACAGATCCCAACGCTGTGCGGCGGCTTGCAGCACGCGAATCCCTTCAGGCAGCACTTCTTTGCCAATTCCGTCACCCGGGATGGCGGCAATACGACAGGTTTTTTTCATTCCGGTTCTCACTTTTTAACGATGATGTTTGACCACCTGCCTATCCTATAATTGACTGGTTCATAATTAATCACGCTAACTGGTGAAACATAAAACACAGATCATGAATAATCTGCCGCTGCTAAATGATTTACGCGTCTTTATGCTGGTCGCTCGCCGGGCCGGGTTCGCCGCCGCCGCCGAGGAGCTTGGCGTATCGCCGGCGTTCGTCAGCAAGCGGGTTTCGCTGCTGGAGCAAACCCTGAATGTGATGTTGCTGCACCGGACCACCCGTCGGGTCACCATTACCGAAGAGGGGGAGCGGATCTATGAATGGGCGCAGCGCATTTTGCAGGATGTCGATGAGATGATGGATGAGCTTTCCGACGTGCGCCAGGTGCCGCAGGGAACGCTGCGTATTATCAGTAGCTTCGGCTTTGGCCGTCGGGTTGTCGCCCCGGCGCTGTCGGCGCTGGCTCTCCAGTACCCGCAGCTGGAGCTGCGTTTCGATGTCCAGGACCGGCTGGTGGATTTAGTCAATGAAGGGGTGGATCTCGATATTCGCGTCGGCGACGATATCGCACCGAATCTGATTGCCCGCCAGCTGGCGGCCAATCACCGCGTACTCTGCGCCTCGCCGCAGTTCCTTGCCCGCCATGCGCCGCCGAAACAGCTGAGCGATCTGGCCGCGTTACCCTGCCTGGTGATTAAAGAGCGCGATCATCCGTTCGGCGTCTGGCAATTGCATAGCAAAGAGGGCCAGCACGCCATCAAGGTAACCGGGCCGCTCTCCTCCAACCATGGTGAAATTGTGCATCAGTGGTGTCTGGACGGGCAGGGGATTGCGCTCCGTTCGTGGTGGGACGTCCGGGAGAATATCGCCAGCGGACATCTGGTGCAGGTGCTGCCGGACTACTGGCAGCCGGCCAACGTCTGGGCGGTTTACGTCTCCCGGCTGGCGACGTCGGCCAAAATCCGCACCACCGTGGAGTTTCTGCGCCACTACTTTCAGCTGCACTATCCGCAGCATGAGCCGACGGCCAGCGCCGTCGGCAGAGGCGATTAAACCCCAAGGCGGTCGCGCAGGCTGTAGTAGGCGGCGCCCATGGCGGTAAAAGGAATGCGCAGGCTGCGGCCGCCCGGGAACGGGTAGTGCGGCAGTTTGGCGAAGGCGTCGAAACGCTCGGCGTCGCCGCGCAGCAGCTCTGAAATCAAGCGTCCGGCAAGGTGGGTACAGGTCACGCCGTGGCCGCTGTAGCCCTGCATGTAGTAAATATTGTTATCGAGACGCCCGAACTGCGGCATCCGCGACAGGGTCAGCAGGAAGTTGCCCGTCCAGCGGTAGTCAATCTTCACCCCCTGCAGCTGCGGGAAGGTTTTCAGCAGTTTCGGCATAATCAGCCGCTCCACGTCGTCCGGATCGCGCGCGCCGTAGACCACGCCGCCGCCGTACAGCAGACGGTTGTCGCCGGTCAGACGGTAGTAGTCCAGCAGGTAGTTACAGTCTTCCACACAGTAGTTTTTCGGGATCAGCGAGCGGGCGACCTCTTCCGACAGCGGAGCGGTAGTGACCACCTGGGTGCCGCACGGCATGCTGCGTTTCGCCAGCTCCGGCTCCAGTTTATCGCCAAGATAGGCGTTGCCGGCGACGATCACGTAGCGCGCGGTGACCTGGCCGCGCGCGGTGCTGACCACCGCCGGGCTGGTGTGCTGGATGCGGGTGACCGGCGACTGCTCATACACCCGGCCGCCGTTCAGGCGAATGGCATCCGCTTCGCCGATGGCAAGGTTCAGCGGGTGAATATGGCCGCCGCTGTGGTCGAGCAGGGCGCCGACGTAGCGGTCGCTGTCCACTTCGCGACGAATGGCCTCTCTGTCCAGCAGCTCCAGCTGGGTGTTGCCGTAGCGCTCCCAGTTGGCTTTCTGCTCTTCCAGGGTTTCCAGCTGTTTATGGTTCATCGCCACGAACAGGCCGCCCGGGCGGTAATCGCACTGGATCTGATACCGCTGGATGCGTTCGCGGATGATATCGCCGCCTTCGAACATCATGCTGCCGAGCATTTTTGCCGCATCCGGGCCGTAGTTCTTTTCAATGACGTCGATATCGCGGCTATAGGAGTTGACCAGCTGACCGCCGTTGCGGCCGCTGGCGCCGAAGCCGATGCGCGCCCCTTCCAGCACCACCACGTCGTAGCCCATTTCGGCCAGATGCAGGGCAGACGAGAGGCCGGTGTAGCCGCCGCCGACGACGCAGACGTCACAGTTGATGGATCCCTCCAGCGTCGGGAACGGTTCATACTTGTTGGCGCTGGCGGCATAGTAGCTAGTGGTATGTTCAGTCATGATCAAGACTCCAGGGCAATCCAGATGGTTTTCAGTTCGGTGAATTTTTCCAGCGCGTGCAGCGATTTATCGCGCCCGTTGCCGCTCTGCTTGTAGCCGCCGAACGGAACGGTCATATCACCATCGTTATAGTTGTTGACGAAGACCGAGCCGGCCTTCAGGCGGCGGCTCATGCGGTGGGCGCGGGAGAGATCGCGGGTCCACACCGCGGCGCCCAAGCCGTAGTCGCTGTCATTGGCGAGCTTTAGCGCCTCTTCTTCGCTTTTGAAGCGGGTCACCACCAGCACCGGGCCGAAGATCTCTTCCCGGCTGAGGGTTGATGCCGGGTCGACGTCAACGAAAATGGTCGGGCCAACGGCGGCAGGCCACGGGTTTTTCCGTCCGTCGAGGAACAGGGTGCTTTGGCTTTCGCCGCCGCGAATAAAGCTATGCACGTTGTCGGCATGGGTATTGTCAATCAGCATGCCCATGGTGGTGTCCGGATCGAGCGGGTTGCCCGGCTGCCAGTGTTGCGCCTCAGCTTTCAGCCGCGCCAGGAACTCGTCAGCGATGCTCTCCTCGAGCAGCAGACGGGTCCCGGCGATGCACACCTGTCCCTGGTTGTAGAAGATGCCGCCGGCGGTGGCGCGAACCGCTTGTTGCAGATCCGGGCAATCGGCGAAGACAATGTTGGCGCTCTTGCCGCCCGCTTCCAGCCACACGCGCTTCATATTGCTGTCGCCGGCGTCTTTCAGCAGCTGCTTGCCGGTGCGGGTGGAGCCGGTGAAGGTGATGACTTCAACATCAGGATGCAGGGCCAGCGCCTGCCCGGCCTCGTGGCCAAAGCCGCTGACCACGTTCAACACGCCGTCCGGCAGGCCGGCCTCTTTCGCCAGCCCGGCCAGACGCAGGGCGGTAAGCGGCGATTTTTCCGAGGGTTTGAGGATTACGCTATTGCCCGCCGCCAGCGCCGGGCCGAGTTTCCAGCAGGCCAGCAGCAGCGGGAAGTTCCACGGCACCACCGCGGCGATCACGCCAATTGGTTCGCGAACGATCATCGCCAGCTCGTTGCTGCCGGTGGGGGCCACTTCGCCATAGACTTTATCCAGCGCTTCGGCATACCAGCGAATGGCGCGGGCGGCGCCGGGAATATCGTCGCGCAGGCTGTGGCGAATCGGTTTGCCGGTATCCAGCGTTTCCAGCAGCGCCAGCTCTTCACGATGGGCCTCCATCAGATCAGCAAAGCGAGTGAGGATCGCTTTACGCTGTGCGGGGGAGGCCTGCGACCAGTCGCCGTTATCAAAAGTCTGGCGCGCGGCTTTCACCGCCCGTTCGACGTCGGCTTTTTTACCGCGGGCGACCTGGGCTAATGTCTGCTGCGCGGCGGGGTCGATCGTCTCAAAGGTGGTATTATCGGCCGCGGCGCAATATTCGCCGTTAATAAATAAGCGCGTTTCAATGGCCAGGTTTTTCGCTTTTTCCTGCCAGTAAGCCAGGTGCTGAAAATTCATCATGACTCCTTAAAAACATTATCGGCAAATTAATCAGTGCGGCGTTTTCAGGCTGCACGGGGGCACTGCGCCGGGCGCAGGGCATAGCGTATCCCCGGAGTTGAATACCGTTTTATTCTCCTGATTTTTGACGGGTTGTTTGCAACCCGAATTATTCAGGAGCGAGTCGCCATTCACTGGCGTTAATTATTTCAGGGCCAACAGGAAATAATATTCCGTACGGCGCAGACGTTATTACTACGAGTTCTTCGCCCC
>NZ_GL882837.1:1224-11096 GCF_000195655.1 Klebsiella sp. MS 92-3 | reverse complement strand
CCGTCGCGACAGGCCTGAAGTAAGCCTGAACTTCGTTCAGGCGAAATAATCAGAATGTGGTGGGGGTGTGGGCACTGATGATGCGGCAGATGCCTGCCGAGGTGTTGCTGAAGCTGTGCGGAATGCCGGTATTAATGGCATAGCTTTGTCCAGCCACCAGGTGGTACGACTGACCGTTAATGGTCAGCACGATCTCACCTTCCAGTATGGTGCCTATCTCCTCACCCTGATGCTTAATCCTCTCCCCGGTCGTGGTTCCAGGCTGGTAAGTTTCAAAAATCATCGCCAGCGTACGGTTCGGATTTCCGTTATGAACCAGCTTCATGGAAACGCCCTGACTTCCCATCTCAATCAGGTCATCCTGATTAATGACCACCTGGGGTTCGTCCGGCTTTTCGGGTTCAGAAAAGAATTCCGAGAGCGACAGCCCATAGACTTTCAGCAGCTTTTGCAGCGTACTGATGGCAGGACTGACTTTATCCTGCTCTATGGTGCTGATGGCACTATGTGTTAACCCAGACAGTTCGGCGGCACGACGCTGTGAGAGACCCAGCTGCTGGCGGATCTCTGACAGACGTTTCCCTGGCGCCAGTCCGTCATCGCTCATATTTGCATTTCCTTAACGGTAGTGGTCAGCGCCGCCGCTTTTCAGCATGATGGCCCTGACAGGCGGTGATAAAACCATCAAACAACATACGCGACAGGGCGTATTCGCTACTGTTCCATTCTGGATGCCACTGTACGCCCAGCGCGAAAGGATGATCGTTCACGCTGACCGCTTCCACCAGTCCATCCGGCGCTCGCGCCTCCACGCGCAGCTGCGGACTGAGGGTTTTTGCCCCTTGCCCATGTAGCGAGTTTACCCAAAACGTGTTGCAGCCCGGTATCAATTGCGACAGCAATCCTCCTTCCTGAACCTCAACCTGATGGGACGGCGCATACTGCTGCTCGACGGGCAGTTCAGGATCTTCGCGATGTTCAAGGAGCTCAGGCTGCTCGAACAGACGACGATACAGAGTCCCGCCGGTGGCGACAACCAGTTCCTGCAGTCCACGACAGATGGCGAAAATGGGGATGCGCCTTTCGAGCGCGGCGTTAATCAGCGCCATGCTCAGAAGATCACGCCCGGGGTCGGCGTCAGGCTCATCGCCGTTTTCACCATAAAGGTGCGGCTGCACATTGCTGGGGCTGCCTGGCAGGTAGATCCCGTCCAGTTTATCAACGACCGCGTTCAGTAGCTCCGGCTCCGCCAGCGCATGCGGCAGGGCAATCGGCAGTCCGCCGGCGTTCACAATTGCATTCAGGTACTTTTCTTGCAAGGTCTGGGTCTGGTGACCCTTAAGCCTGTTTCTACACATCACGACGCCAATAACTGGCTTGTACATTATATTTTCCATGATCGCCCTCACAAAGTGGACTAAATTATGACCGCTATAGCGGGTTTAACGGCCATATCGTTCAATATTTTCTCAATCTAGCAGTGGAAATAGCCCTTTGCAAACTTAATTTAACATTTGACAAACAATTTATTTGCATACACAGTCGATGGGGTGGACATTATATTTAACGGTCTGAGTGCAGGACCGAAACCCAACCAACGGCGGTGAATCATGGAAACCAATATCGTAGAAGTTGAGAATTTTGTTCAGCAAACGGAAGAGAGACGGGTTAGCGCGTTCGCGAAAGAAGTGAAGCGCTACCTCGAAACCTACCCTGATACCCAGTATGTCGATGTCCTCCTCACTGACCTGAACGGCTGCTTCCGCGGCAAGCGCATCCCGGTTGCCGGCCTGAGCAAACTGGAGAAAGGCTGTTATTTCCCGGCCTCGGTGTTTGCGATGGATATTCTCGGCAATGTGGTGGAAGAGGCCGGTCTGGGCCAGGAGATGGGCGAGCCGGATCGCAGCTGCATCCCGGTACCCGGCACCTTAACCCCTTCGGCGGCTGACCCACAATCGATAGCCCAGGTACAGCTAACCATGGTTGATGAAGATGGCGCTCCCTTTGACGTTGAGCCGCGGAACGTACTCAACCGCCTCTGGCAGCAGCTGCGCCAGCGCGGGCTGTTCCCCGTGGTAGCGGTAGAGCTGGAGTTCTATTTACTGGACCGCAAACGCGATGCCGAAGGCTACCTGCAGCCGCCGTGTGCGCCGGGCACTGACGATCGCAACACACAAAGCCAGGTCTACTCGGTCGATAACCTTAACCACTTCGCCGACGTGCTCAACGACATCGACGAGCTGGCCAAACTGCAGCTGATCCCCGCCGATGGCGCGGTGGCGGAAGCCTCGCCGGGCCAGTTTGAAATCAACCTTCACCATACCGATAACGTGCTGGACGCCTGCGATGATGCGCTGGCGTTAAAACGTCTCGTGCGTTTGATGGCGGAGAAGCATAAGATGCACGCCACTTTTATGGCGAAGCCTTATGAAGAGCATGCCGGCAGTGGGATGCATATCCACATCAGCATGCTGAACAATAAAGGGGAAAACGTGCTGGTGGACGGCGATGGGGAAGACTCTGCGCTGCTCAAACGCGCGCTGGCCGGGATGATCGATCTGATGCCGGCCTCGATGGCGCTGCTGGCGCCGAACGTGAACTCGTATCGCCGCTTCCAGCCGGGGATGTACGTCCCGACGCAGGCTTCGTGGGGGCATAACAACCGCACCGTCGCGCTGCGTATTCCGTGCGGCGAGCGGCAGAACCACCGCGTGGAGTATCGCGTCGCGGGGGCGGACGCCAACCCGTATCTGGTGATGGCGGCGATTTTTGCCGGCATTCTGCACGGGCTGGATAACCCCCAGCTGCCTTTACAGGAAGAGGTGGAAGGTAACGGTCTGGAACAAGAGGGCCTGCCGTTCCCGATCCGCCAGAGCGATGCGCTGTGGGAGTTTATGCAGAACGATCACTTGCGTGAGCGCCTCGGCGAGCGTTTCTGCCATGTTTTCCATGCCTGTAAGCATGATGAATTACTGCAGTTTGAGCGTCTTATCACAGAAACCGAAATTGAGTGGATGTTGAAAAACGCCTGATGGTCGCCCCGCGAGGGGCCCATAAGTTTGGTAATCAGTAGCATCATACGGCCTGAGCGGAGCCTGGCCGACGTTTTTGCTGGGAGCCCAGCCATTTCCCGGATGTCGCGTTAAGGAGCGCAGGCGGCAACGGGGCTTCAGTTAACGACACAGTGTGTGACGAGGAAATGAGATGATGCAGATGTTCAAATATCCGCAGGGAGAGGGAGGCCGCTCAGGCCGCATTGGATGCCAGCCAGCTACCGCTTACCGGTCCGTCTTACCCTTTTATCTACGCCTTACCCCTTTGCTAAGCAGGTTTGTCACGCGGACGTTGGGCCCGCAAACTGTTAACAGCAAGGGGGGGATGGGCGATGGCTATTAATCCTCCGGCGCATAACGCCGCTCAGGCGGGCAGACCGCGTCTGCGTAAATCCCTCAAACTCTGGCAAGTGGTGATGATGGGGCTGGCCTATCTGACGCCAATGACGGTGTTTGATACCTTCGGCATCGTCTCCGGCATCAGCAATGGCCACGTTCCGGCGTCTTATCTGCTGGCGCTGGCTGGCGTGCTGTTCACCGCCATCAGCTACGGCAAACTGGTGCGTCAGTTTCCGGAAGCCGGTTCCGCCTATACCTACGCGCAAAAATCCATCAGTCCGCACGTCGGCTTTATGGTTGGCTGGTCGTCGCTGCTGGATTATCTGTTTCTGCCGATGATCAACGTCCTGCTGGCGAAGATCTATCTCTCGGCCTTGTTCCCCGAAGTGCCGCCGTGGGTGTGGGTAGTGACCTTTGTCGCTATTCTGACCGCCGCGAACCTGAAAAGCGTTAACCTGGTGGCCAACTTCAATACACTGTTCGTGCTGGTGCAGATTTCGATCATGGTGGTGTTTGTCATTCTGGTGGTGCAGGGGCTGCATAAAGGCGAGGGGGTGGGTACCGTCTGGTCGCTGCAGCCGTTTATCAGCCAGAATGCGCATTTGATCCCGATTATTACCGGCGCGACCATTGTCTGCTTCTCGTTTCTCGGTTTCGACGCGGTGACCACCCTGTCGGAAGAGACCCCTGACGCCGCGCGGGTGATCCCGAAGGCAATTTTTCTCACCGCGATGTACGGCGGCATTATCTTTATCGTCGCGTCGTTCTTTATGCAGCTGTTCTTCCCGGATATTCATCGCTTTAAAGACCCCGATGCCGCGCTGCCGGAGATTGCGCTGTACGTGGGCGGCAAGCTGTTCCAGTCGATTTTCCTGTGCACCACCTTTGTTAACACCCTGGCGTCCGGCCTGGCCTCCCATGCCAGCGTCTCCCGTCTGCTGTACGTGATGGGCCGCGACAACGTCTTCCCGGAGCGCATTTTTGGCTATGTGCATCCGAAATGGCGTACCCCGGCGCTGAACGTGATTATGGTGGGCATCGTTGCGCTGTCGGCGCTGTTCTTCGACCTGGTGACCGCCACCGCGTTGATTAATTTCGGCGCGCTGGTGGCCTTCACCTTCGTTAACCTGTCGGTGTTCAACCACTTCTGGCGGCGCAAGGGGTACAACAAAACCTGGAAGGATCGACTGCATTATCTGCTGCTGCCGATGGTCGGGGCGTTGACGGTCGGGGTATTGTGGATCAATCTCGAGGCCACCTCCCTGACGCTCGGCCTGGTGTGGGCGGCGCTTGGTCTGCTGTACCTGACTTATCTGCCCCGACGCTTCCGCAAACCGCCGCCGCAGTTTGATGCCGCTAAAGCGGAGCAGGCCTGGGAGTCATAGGTTCTGAGGCATAAACTGAACGAAGGCAGGCCCGCAGGCCTGCTTTCGTTTTGGCTTCGGTAAGGGACAGTACAGGACGGTAAAGAAATCAGCAGAAAACGGTGGGGAACGGAAGGTATTATTTCTTCTTTTTATGGACAGGTAACTGACTGGCGCGCCGCTCTTTGAGGTACGACACCAGGCTGTAGATGGCGACGCCCAGCAGCGCCACCGCGACGATAAAGAGAATAAGACCCGACATAGACCAACCTAATATTCTGTTTGGAAAGGGAAAAAGATACAGGGCTCTGTGTGAAGATAACATCGGGATATGTCTGAAAGATGACGCCTCATCGCGAGAATATCCGGCGGCGGGGTTGTGATAAAATATTTCCCGCAGGGATGTGACCGCCTGGGTTTCACCTGAAATGGCGTAACACTCCGTTAAGTGATTTTACAGAAGTGCGGCCTATAGCGAGTTACGCTGACCGCGAATAAGAACGATCTGAGAGTCAGTCATGTATAAGAAAACCCTCAGCCTGCTGGGCGTAGCGTTGGCGCTGTCTGCCTTCGCCAGTCAGGCTGAAAGTGAACGTCAGGCGAGCCGCGAGCGGATCGTGGAGCAGGTCCTCAAGCCGTGTGAAGGCAAAAAGGCGGGCGATAAGGTGGTGATTACCGATCGCCGCGGCGGCGAGCACGAGGCGATCTGTACCCTGACGGCGGTTCCGCTACCGGAGTAGCGCCCGCCGCACGGTGCCGCTTATCGATACCGCGGCGCAGGCTGTCCGGTTCGCGCGCTGGTAAACAGCGCCAGTCTGGACTGCTCAAAAGTCTCCCACAGTCCCAGGTCATGAACCGGTGGTAAGGTGACCTGTTCCCCCATCTCCAGCCCCCTGAGAGCGGCGTCAACCAGATCCTCGGTGGTCATTACCGTGCCGCTGGGCAGAGCGTCCAGCGCCACGCCGGAGGTCGGCCACAGATCGGTAGCGGTCGCCGCCGGCAATACCGCCTGAATACGCACGCCGCTGTCGGCAAACTCCTCCTGTAGGCCGCGGGTGAAGCTCAACACCCAGGCTTTGCTGGCGCTGTAGACTGCGCTGCCCGGCAGCGTATGCAGCGCGAGGATAGAGGCAATATTGATCAGCGTCCCCCGGCGTCGTGGGGTGAAAGCGGCCAGCGCGGCATAGCTCAGACGCAGCAGCGCGGTGGTGTTGAGCGTATGAATCGCCTGGTGCTCGCGTGGCATACTGGCGAGAAAACCCGCCAATTTCGCGGTGCCGGCGTTGTTAATGAACAGGTCGATGGCGGGATCCTGCTGCAGACGCTGCTCTACGGCGGCAATCCCGTGCTCTTCGCTAAGATCGGCTTTGAGGATGCTTGCCTGGATGGCGTAGCGCGCCTGCAGCTGGTCGGCGAGCGCCTGCAGACGGTCTTCACGACGGGCGGCGAGGATCAGGTTGTAGCCGCGGGCGGCGAGTCGTTCGGCATAGATCGCGCCGATACCTGAGGACGCGCCGGTGATAAAAGCTGTGTGCGATGGTTGGGTCATGAGAAATGCCTCGTAAAAGGTTGCATTATTAAACCAAATTCAGCATGAGATATTAGGTTTAATAATGCAACCATTTTGCCAGGACTTTTTCATTTTTGCCTGTCGAGGGCAGCGTTTAGTCGTTCAGCGGGATAGCGATGGTGATGTCCGCCGGGGCCAGCTCACGGCCATCCGCCGCCTGCAGGACCAGCTTACGCAGGGGCTGGCGCTGCTGGCGGTCAATGAGCCGGGTCGCCGGTTCGTCAGGATCGAACAGATAGTCGTCTGCCCACTGGGAGAGGGCGACCAGCACCGTTTGCAGGGCACGGCCCTTATCGGTCAGGACATACTCCTGCCAGGCGCTGCCGTCGGAGGCCGGCTGCAGGCGCAGGATGCCTTCATCCACCAGCATTTTCAGCCGCCCGGCGAGCATGTTTTTGGCGATACCGAGGTTTTTCTGGAATTCGCTAAAACGGCGCACCCCGCGCAGAGCATCGCGGACGATCAGCAGCGACCACCAGTCGCCGATAACGTCGAGGGAGCGGGCGATAGGGCAACAGCTGTTTTCCAGACGGGTACGTTTCACGAAAGCCTCCAGGTTAATTGTTTCATTATAAAACTCTTTGCCTGGCAGGGGAAATTTTCGGCTACGGTCTAAGTTTGCGAGCGATTACCAGGAAAAATGTCATAAATCCGGCACAATTAACGCGATGATAATAAATGACTAAGGATGAAGGGATGAAAAAACGTCTACTTGCCGCCGCCGTTGCCGGCGCGGTGATGTTATCCGCTGGCGCTCAGGCGCAGGACACGGCCGCCCCGGAGGGGTATCAGCTGCAGCAGGTGCTGATCATGAGTCGTCACAACCTGCGTGCGCCGTTGGCCAATAACGGCAGCGTGCTGGAGCAGTCCACCGCCAAGGCCTGGCCGCAGTGGGATGTGCCGGGCGGCCAGCTGACCACCAAAGGCGGTGTGCTGGAGGTGTATATGGGCCACTATATGCGCGAATGGCTGGCGCAGCAGAAGCTGGTGACCAGCGGCGAGTGCCCGCCGGAAAACGCGGTTTATGCCTACGCTAACAGCCTGCAGCGCACCGTCGCCACCGCGCAGTTCTTTATCACCGGCGCGTTCCCGGGCTGCGGCATCCCGGTGCATCACCAGCCGCAGATGGGCACCATGGACCCGACCTTCAACCCGGTTATTACCGACGACTCCCCGGCGTTTCGCGAGAAAGCGCTGCAGGCGATGGAAAAAGAGCGCCAGGGAATGCAGTTGACCGAGAGCTACAAGCTGCTGGAGACGATGATCGATTACCGCAACTCGCCCTCCTGCAAAGAGAAGAAGGTCTGTTCCCTGAGCGAGGGTAAAGATACCTTTAGCGCCGGTTATCAGCAGGAGCCGGGAGTGTCCGGACCGTTGAAGGTGGGCAACTCGCTGGTAGACGCCTTCACCCTGCAATATTATGAAGGCTTCCCGAAAGATCAGGTGGCGTGGGGGGAGATCGCCAGCGATAAGCAGTGGCAAGTGCTGTCGAAGCTGAAAAATGGCTATCAGGATAGTCTGTTTACCTCGGTGGCGGTGGCGCAAAACGTCGCCAAACCGCTGGTTAAATATATCGATAACGCGCTGGTGGGCGAGGGAGCCAGCAAGGCGAAAGTCACGCTGCTGGTGGGACACGACTCGAATATCGCTTCGCTGCTCACCGCCCTGGATTTTAAGCCCTATCAACTGCCCGGCCAGTATGAGCGCACTCCTATCGGCGGCAAACTGCTGTTTCAGCGCTGGCATGACAGCGCCGGCAATCGCGATCTGATGAAGATTGAGTATGTCTATCAAAGTACCGAGCAACTGCGTAACGCCGACGCGTTAACCCTGCAGGCCCCGCCGCAGCGGGTCACTCTGGCGCTTAACGGCTGTACGGTTGATGACCAGGGATTCTGCCCGCTGGAGACCTTTAAAAAGGTGATCAACGAGGCGGCGAAATAACGAAAAAAACCCGGAGCACTCCGGGTTTTTTTAGCAGGTTAGGGTGAGCCCAGGTGGGGATAAACCTCCTAGACGTTTTTACGCTCAATCGTCTGTTCGCCCCAGAACAGGCTGTCTTTATCGGTTTTGGCAAAGGCCAGCGCCAGCACTTCGTCGCTGCCTTCCTCCCAGATTTGCTCCGCCAGTTTTTCATCGTAGTGGGCGACTTCGAAAATCGCCTCGGCAATTTCCGGCGAGGTGTTACGTAAACTTGCCCATTCGCCGACGCGATGTGCTTTTGCTTCTTGAGTTGGCATAGTGCTCCTCCTGCAGAAGATTAGCCGTGCAGTTTAACGGCCAGTTTGGCGACATGTTCACCCTGATAGCGGGCGATGGCTAACTCTTCCTCGCTCGGCTGCCGCGAGCCGTCGCCGCCGGCGATGGTGGTTGCGCCATAAGGGGTACCGCCGCGTACCTGGGAGATATCGAATAGCTCCTGGGCGCCATAGCCGATCGGGACGATGATCATGCCGTGGTGGGCCAGCGTCGTCCAGGTCGAGGTAATGGTTTGTTCCTGGCCGCCGCCGGTACCGGTTGAGCTAAATACGCTGGCGATTTTGCCATACAGAGCGCCGGACGCCCACAGACCGCCGGTTTGATCGAGGAAAGTACGCATCTGACCGGACATGTTGCCGAAGCGCGTCGGGGTACCAAAGATGATGGCGTCATACTCTGCCAGCTCCTGCGGCGTGGCGACGGGCGCGTTTTGCGTTTTCCCGCCTGCTTTGGCGAATGCTTCAGCCTGCATGGTTTCCGGCACGCGCTTCACAACCACCTCAACGCCGTCCACCCGGTTCGCCCCATCGGCGACGGCGTGAGCCATGGTTTCAATGTGTCCATACATGGAATAATAAAGCACCAGAATTTTAGCCATTTCCATCACTCCTCGGTTGCATTATAAGCCAGCAAAATAGCTGGTACCTTTAAAGATAAAGCCTCCGCCGGAGAGTGCAAATCCAACGGGCATTTGTTTGATTTATAACAAAATGACAAAGCGTTATTTACTTTTCCTTGCACCGCGCGGCCTGAAAGGAAGTGAAGGAGGAAGCGTTGCGCCTGCTATTTTGGCCGCTGCGGCGAGGATGTAGCATCAGGATACATTTTTGCTGACTATTTTTTCTTCGCCAGCAGAGTCGGTTAGGAGCTGTTGGCGGCGCGAGGAAGCTTTTTTCGCCCGGCTTTGTTTCTGGATATTACATTCGCCGCCGTCAGCCGCAGTCATTCACTAACCTTATAGATACGCGGCAGGACAGCGGCGTCGCCGCTCCCGCGTAATGCACTATGATGTCTAACCTAATGGAGGTCAGTAATGGCAAACCATCGTGGCGGTTCCGGCAACTTTGCCGAAGACCGTGAAAGAGCATCAGAAGCAGGACGTAAAGGTGGCCAGCATAGCGGGGGGAATTTTAAAAATGACCCTCAGCGCGCCTCAGAGGCTGGCAAAAAAGGGGGTAAAAACAGTCATGGTAGTCGTGAAAGTTAACGCGCGACTCGCACTGTTCTCTTTGATGCGGTGTTAATCTCCCCGACCCAACCGCATCGCCCTCGCCGCCGGCATCTGCC
>NZ_GL882837.1:0-1115 GCF_000195655.1 Klebsiella sp. MS 92-3 | reverse complement strand
GGGGTTTTTTTTATCTGTCGGTGGTTGCGCTCCCGCCGGGCGGATTGCACACTGGTCGCCCGTTAATCGTCATGGCTGTCTTATGTCTTCATTAAAATTCTCCGTTAGCCGCCAGGAAGCGCTCCTTATCATGATCACCATGTTCTGGGGAGGGACGTTCCTTGCCGTACAGTACGCGGTGAGCCTTAGCGGGCCGCTGTTTTTTGTCGGTTTGCGTTTCGCGACCGCCGCGCTGGCGGTGGGCCTGCTTTCGCTGCGCACTCTGCGCGGTCTGACGTGGCTGGAGGTGAAGGCCGGGGTAGCGATTGGCGTGGCGATTGCGCTGGGGTATGGCCTGCAGACCTGGGGACTACAGACCATCTCCAGCAGTAAATCTGCCTTTATCACCGCGATGTATGTGCCGCTGGTGCCGCTGCTGCAGTGGCTGTGCCTGGGACGTATGCCGGGGGTGATGTCCTGCGTGGGGATTGTGCTGGCCTTTATTGGTTTAATTCTGCTGGCCGGGCCGGAAAATAATCTGCTGGCGCTTGGCGTGGGGGAGATGATCACTCTGGCAAGCGCGGTGGCGATCGCGGCGGAGATTATCCTTATCAGCGCCTGGGCCGGAAAAGTCGATGTCCGCCGGGTGACGGTGGTGCAGCTGGCGACCGCGTCGCTGGTGGCTTTCGCCGCCATGAAGCCGGCGGGTGAATCGGTGCCGTCGTTGACGCCGGCCCTGCTCGGCGTCGCGCTGGGGCTGGGGATTTTCAGCGCGATCATTCAGGTGACCATGAACTGGGCGCAGCGCAGCGTCTCGCCGACGCGGGCCACCCTTATTTATACCGGTGAACCGGTATGGGCCGGTATTTTTGGCCGGCTGGCCGGTGAGCGTCTGCCGCTGCTGGCCCTGCTCGGCTGCGTTTTGATCCTCGCGGGGGTGCTGGTGAGCGAGCTGAAGTGGAAGCGCAAGTCGCCGCCGCAGGTTTCCACAAACGACGATGCGCAGCCGCTCACGGACCTGGCCGATCGCCGCGAGCCATAATATTTTCCTTCTGACCCGACAGCGGCGCTTATCCTGGCTGGTACTCGTCCGGCTCTGATTGTCTCCAGGCCCGGCAAGCGCAGCGCCGCCGGGC
>NZ_GL882836.1:21476-30951 GCF_000195655.1 Klebsiella sp. MS 92-3 | reverse complement strand
CCGGGCCGGCCGTCAGCAGGCAAAAAAAAATCCGCCCCGAGAGGCGGATTTTTCATATCACCGGAGTGATTAGAAGCGGTAACCCACGCCAGCAATCCAGGTGCCGACGTCAACGTTACGAATACGAGACTGCTCGTAGGAGAAGTCCAGAGCAACGTTTTCGATCGGGTTGAACTGCAGACCAGCACCGTAGGAGAAACCGTAGTCGCTCATATCGGATTTATGAGGGTAGTTGTTGTTCTGGAATTTACCGTAACCAACACCCACTACGCCGTAGATGCTTGCCCAGTCGTTCAGACGGTAAGCCGGACCAGCGGTGATGCCGTAGTACTGACCTTTGTTGTAAGTACCGTTGCTGTTGTTATCCTTCTCGGTGTAGGTGAAGGAACCGATAACGCCCAGCGGGTTGTTATCTTGCTCGTAACGGTATTTCAGGTTGAAACCGCCAGCTTTGTTCGCTTTACCCTGCATGTCGCTCTGCGCGTAACCGCCGGTTACGGTAGAAGTTGCAGCAAATGCAGTGGTACCTACGGATGCAGCCAGAACAACGGCCAGTGCTGAAAGACGTGCAATTTTATTCATAACCACCTCAAATGTGTTTCTAATAAGTCCTAAGCCTTAAATATATCAAAAACTTTTGGGAAACTCTTTGGAGTTTACATTGTCTAACATACTTTTTCATGTAACCAAAAGTTTCCATATTTCTGTAACAATATGGAAAACAACAATTTTTGGCGTTAACTTACATCTTAACGCTCATTAAGAAATTCGCAAGCATCCAGATTAATCCTAACCGCCTGGTGAATTTCTCAGCAGTTTTCGCCATTGTACTGTTTTTGCCCCTGTTTTTTTCAACATTAGCTCAACCGCCGGCAGGTAATTCCAGTACACTGGAACTTTTACCCCTTTTGACAAAACCTGACAGGAGAAAGGATGCCCGGTCCATCCAGAAAAGCGGCGGCATGGTTGCCGATACTGGTGATTTTAGTCGCCATGACCTCGATTCAAAGCGGCGCATCGCTTGCTAAATCGCTGTTCCCGGTGGTCGGCGCCCCGGGCGTCACCGCCCTGCGTCTGGCGCTGGGAACGCTGATTCTGGTGGTGGTGTTCAAGCCATGGCGGCTACGTTTCTCCCCGGCGCAGCGCGTGCCGCTGCTACTGTACGGCCTGGCGCTCGGGGCGATGAACTATCTCTTTTATTTATCCCTGCAGCGCATTCCGCTCGGCGTGGCGGTGGCCCTGGAGTTTACCGGCCCGCTGGCGGTGGCGCTGTTTGGTTCGCGCCGCCCGCTGGATTTTGTCTGGGTGGCGCTGGCGATCCTCGGACTATGGTATCTTCTGCCGCTGGGGCAGAACGTGGCGCAGGTCGATTTAACCGGCGCGCTGTTCGCCCTCGGCGCCGGGGCGTGCTGGGCGGTCTATATTCTGACCGGACAGCGTGCCGGTGAAGAGCATGGTCCAGCCACGGTAGCGATGGGGTCGCTCATCGCCTCGCTGGTGTTTGTGCCGTTAGGCATGGCGCAGGCCACCGATACGCTGTGGCAGTGGTCGCTGCTGCCGCTGGGTTTGGGGATCGCGATTCTCTCCACCGCGCTGCCCTACTCCCTCGAGATGATGGCCCTGACGCGCTTGCCGACGCGCACCTTCGGCACGCTGATGAGCCTTGAGCCAGCGTTAGCTGCCCTCTCCGGTATGATCTTCCTCGGTGAAACGCTGAAGCTCTCCCAGACCCTGGCGCTCGGCGCGATCATTATCGCCTCGATGGGCGCCACGCTGACTATGCAACGGCAGAGTAAAGTCGAGCAGGTCGATATCAATTAACATTCTGTTACGGCGCCGGCCCGAGAGAAATCCGGGCCGTTCAGCCAAATATAAATACCTGATATTTAAATATTTTTAAAATAACCAACCACTTTGCGCTATCGAAGTGATATAGCCTGCCGATGCCTCACTCTTGAAAACCCTTGCTATACTTATTTCCGAAGTCATTTGGGACAACGCTCCACATCATTCAGATCTGAAGTGTGATGAGCATCAATATCAAGAGGATATGAAACGATGAGTACCGCAAAACTGGTTAAATCAAAAGCGTCTAATCTGGTCTATACCCGCAACGATGTCGCTGACAGCGAAAAGAAAGCGACCATTGAGCTGTTGAATCGCCAGGTGATCCAGTTCATTGACCTGTCACTTATCACCAAGCAGGCACACTGGAATATGCGCGGTGCGAACTTTATCGCCGTGCACGAAATGCTGGATGGCTTCCGTACCGCGCTGACCGAACATCTGGACACCATGGCCGAGCGCGCGGTGCAGCTGGGCGGCGTCGCCCTGGGTACCACTCAGGTCATTAACAGCAAAACCCCGCTGCAGAGCTACCCGCTGGACATCCATCACGTTCAGGATCACCTGAAAGCCCTGGCTGATCGCTACGCGGTAGTGGCGAACGATGTGCGTAAGGCGATCGACGAAGCAAAAGACGAAGACACTGCAGATATCTTCACCGCGGCTTCCCGCGATCTGGATAAATTCCTGTGGTTCATTGAAGCCAACATCGAGTAAGGCTTTGCCGCCGGCCCAGCGCGGTCGGCGGCGCCTCAGCGTTTCTCCCTGCCCTATATTCCATCCTTTGCTTTTCATCCTCCACTGGCCTTGCACCGTTTCAGGGCACCAGATTGATGAAAATGCGCGCAAAAGTAAAAAGATTGTAATAATCACCTCACACAATCGTTACGTCGAGATTGTTTTCCCATCAGGGTTTGCGCTAAAAATGGGCTGGTAATTCAGCACCCTTATGACGCACCAAAATGACGCCCCATCATGGTGCGGTCACTGCCTGAAATGATCGTTCTTGTGCAACGACTTACGCTTCGTTTGTTGAAAAACAACAGCTTGTAAAAGTGGCACGATTTTTTCATTAGGCTAGTCGTTCTCGCAGGGGATCGTCCCGTGGATATAAAAGGAAATGCTATGAAGTCTGTATTTAAAGTTTCACTGGCTGCACTGACCCTGGCTTTTGCGGTTTCTTCCTATGCCGCCAATAAGACCCTGGTTGTCGCCACCGATACGGCGTTCGTCCCGTTCGAATTTAAGCAAGGCGATAAGTATGTGGGTTTTGACGTTGACCTGTGGGCGGCTATCGCCAAAGAGCTGAAGCTCGACTACACCCTGAAGCCAATGGACTTCAGCGGCATTATCCCAGCGCTGCAAACCAAAAATATCGATCTGGCGCTGGCGGGGATCACCATTACCGACGAGCGTAAAAAAGCGATCGACTTCTCCGACGGCTACTACAAAAGCGGCCTGCTGGTGATGGTCAACGCCAATAATAACGACATCAAAGATGTCAAAGATCTGAACGGTAAAGTGGTCGCGGTGAAGAGCGGCACCGGCTCCGTTGACTACGCGAAAGCCAATATCAAAACCAAAGATCTGCGTCAGTTCCCGAACATCGATAACGCCTATATGGAGCTGGGAACCGGTCGCGCGGATGCCGTGCTGCACGATACGCCGAATATTCTGTACTTCATCAAAACCGCGGGCAACGGTAAGTTCAAAGCGGTAGGCGAATCACTGGAAGCGCAAAACTACGGTATCGCCTTCCCGAAAGGCAGCGACGAGCTGCGTGAGAAAGTGAACGGTGCGCTGAAAACGCTGCGCGACAATGGTACCTATAACGAAATTTATAAAAAATGGTTCGGCACTGAACCCAAATAATAAAAACGTACTTCGCCGGACCGAGGTCCGGCGACACCACAACGGTCTTCCGGCACAGGCCCAGCGGGAGACGGTATTTTGGCGGAGGCTTTCCTCTGCTCTCGACACGGTAACAGGAACGTATTATGCAGTTTGACTGGAGTGCCATCTGGCCTGCCATTCCGATTTTGCTGGAAGGCGCCAAAATGACGCTGTGGATTTCCGTCCTCGGCCTGGCCGGCGGTCTGATAATTGGTCTGGTGGCCGGTTTCGCCCGCTGCTTCGGCGGCTGGATCGCCAACCACATCGCGCTGGTCTTTATTGAAATCATTCGCGGCACCCCGATTGTGGTGCAGGTTATGTTCATCTACTTTGCGCTGCCGATGGCCTTTAGCGATCTGCGCATCGACCCCTTCTCCGCGGCGGTAGTGACCATCATGATAAACTCGGGCGCCTATATCGCGGAAATCACCCGCGGCGCGGTGCTCTCCATACATAAAGGCTTCCGCGAAGCGGGCCTGGCGCTTGGCCTGTCGCGTCGCGAAACCATTCGCCACGTGATCCTGCCGCTGGCGCTGCGCCGCATGCTGCCGCCGCTGGGCAACCAGTGGATCATCAGCATCAAGGATACCTCGCTGTTCATCGTCATCGGCGTCGCCGAACTGACCCGTCAGGGACAGGAGATCATCGCGGGCAACTTCCGCGCGCTGGAAATCTGGAGCGCCGTAGCCGTGATCTACCTGATTATCACCCTGGTCCTGAGCTTTATTCTGCGTCGTCTTGAAAGAAGGATGAAAATCCTGTGATTGAATTTAAAAACGTCTCCAAGCACTTTGGTCCGACCCAGGTGCTACACGATATCTCTCTGAAAATTAATCAGGGTGAAGTGGTGGTCATTATCGGCCCTTCCGGTTCCGGTAAATCAACGATGCTGCGCTGCATCAATAAGCTGGAAGAGATCACCAGCGGCGATCTGATTGTCGATGGTCTGAAGGTCAACGACCCGAAGGTGGACGAACGTCTGATTCGTCAGGAAGCCGGGATGGTTTTCCAGCAGTTTTATCTGTTCCCGCACCTCACGGCGCTGGAAAACGTGATGTTTGGCCCGCTGCGGGTACGCGGCGCCAGCAAGCAGGCGGCAGAGAAGCAGGCGAAAGAGCTGCTGGCGAAAGTCGGTCTGGCTGAGCGCGCGCATCACTATCCGTCCGAACTCTCCGGCGGCCAGCAACAGCGTGTGGCCATCGCCCGCGCGCTGGCGGTGAAGCCGAAGATGATGCTGTTTGATGAACCGACCTCCGCGCTCGACCCGGAGCTGCGCCATGAAGTGCTCAAGGTGATGCAGGACCTGGCGGAAGAGGGCATGACGATGGTGATTGTGACCCACGAAATCGGCTTTGCCGAAAAAGTGGCCTCGCGACTAATCTTCATCGACAAAGGACGAATTGCTGAAGACGGCAATCCCCAGGAGCTGGTGAAGAACCCGCCCAGCCCGCGCCTGCGTGAATTCCTGCAACACGTCGCCTGACCCGCAACGGCTCTCTCTCCCACGATGAGAGCCGCTTTTCCAGAATCCTCTTCCCTCCCCTTCCGCCAGCGGCTTCTATACTTACCCGTTTACGTTGCAACGGAGGTGCCCATGCCGTGGATCCTGCTTTTGCTCGCTGCACTGTTTACTGCCCCGCTTTCCGCCGCCACCCTCCCCGGCGTGCCGACGGCTAACACTGATAAAAACAGCGCCAGCGAACCCGATGTGGAACAGAAAAGAGCGGCTTATGCCGCACTGGCCGATGTGCTAGCCAACGACTCCGCCCGTCAGGAGCTCATTGACCAGCTGCGTAAAGCAGCCGCCACGCCGCCGCCCGACAGCACCCCGACGCTGACGCCACCGGCGGTGAAAGAAGAGACCACGGTACTGGAGAACGTCACCCAGATAAGCCGGGAATATGGCGAACAGCTCTCATCACGCTTTTCCCAGCTGTGGCGCAATATCACCGGCTCACCGCATAAGCCCTTTAATCCGCAAACCTTTACCAGCGCGGCCTGGCATTTTTTACTGCTGGCCGGGCTGGTGTTTGCCTTCTGGTGGCTGGTACGCCTCGCGGCGCTGCCGCTGTATCGCAAAATGGGCGAATGGGGACGGCATAAAAACCGCGATCGCGGTAACTGGCTCCAGCTGCCCCTGACCATCGCCGGGGCGTTTATCATCGACCTGCTGCTGCTGGCGCTAACCCTGTTTGTCGGTCAGCTGCTAAGCGATCGCCTGAATGGGAATAACCCTACCATCGCCTTCCAGCAGAGCCTTTTCCTCAACGCCTTCGCGCTGATCGAGTTTTTTAAAGCTATTCTGCGGCTCATTTTCTGCCCGCGCATTCCTGCCCTGCGGCCCTTTAACCTCAGCGACGAGGCCGCGTCATACTGGAGCCTGCGCCTGAGCGCGCTCAGCAGCCTGATTGGTTACGGTCTGATCGTCGCGGTGCCGATTATTTCCAATCAGGTGAATGTTCAGGTTGGCGCGCTGGCTAACGTCGTCATCATGCTGTGCATTACGCTGTGGGCGCTGTACCTGATTTTTCATAACAAAGCGGTGATTACTCAAGGGTTGATCCACCTGGCCGACCACTCACTCGCTTTCTTTAGCCTGTTTATCCGCGCCTTCGCGCTGGTCTGGCACTGGCTGGCCTGCGCCTACTTTGTGGTGCTTTTTTTCTTTTCCCTGTTCGACCCGGGCAACAGCCTGAAATTCATGATGGGCGCCACCCTGCAAAGCCTGGCGATTATCGGCGGCGCGGCGCTGGTATCTGGCATCCTGTCGCGCTGGATAGCCAAAACCATCACCCTGTCGCCCGCCACTCAGCGCAACTACCCTGAACTGCAAAAGCGTCTAAATGGCTGGATCTCCGCCTCGCTGAAGGCGGCGCGCATTCTCACCGTCTGTGTCGCCATCATGCTGCTGTTGAGCGCCTGGGGCCTGTTTGACTTCCGGGAATGGCTGCACAACGATGCCGGGCAAAAAACGGTGGATGTGCTGATCCGCATCGCCCTGATCCTCTTCTTCTCCGCCATTGGCTGGACGGTTCTGGCCAGCCTGATTGAAAACCGGCTGGCATCGGATATTCATGGCCGTCCGCTGCCCAGCGCGCGGGCCCGGACGCTGCTGACGCTGTTTCGCAACGCGCTGGCGGTGGTGATCAGCACCATCACGGTGATGATCCTGCTCTCGGAAATTGGGGTAAACATTGCGCCGCTGCTGGCGGGCGCAGGGGCGTTAGGGCTGGCCATTTCGTTTGGTGCGCAAACCCTGGTCAAAGACATTATCACTGGCATATTTATCCAGTTTGAGAACGGGATGAACACCGGCGACCTGGTCACCATCGGTCCTTTGACCGGCACCGTGGAACGAATGTCGATTCGCTCCGTGGGGGTACGTCAGGATACCGGCGCCTATCACATTATTCCCTGGTCCTCGATCACCACCTTTGCCAACTTCGTGCGCGGCATTGGCTCGGTTGTGGCTAACTATGACGTTGACCGCCATGAGGATCTGGATAAAGCCAGCCAGGCGCTGAAGGCGGCGGTGGACGATCTGCTGGCCCAGGAGGAGATCCGCGGTTTGATCATTGGCGAACCGTCGTTCGCCGGGCTGGTGGGGCTGAGCAATACCGCCTTTACGCTACGCGTCAGCTTCACCACCCTGCCGCTGAAGCAGTGGACGGTGCGTTTTGCCCTCGACACCCAGGTGAAAAAGCACTTCGACCGCGCCGGGGTTCGCGCGCCGGTACAGACCTGGCAGCAGCTGCCGATGCCGGGCGCCGACAGCCCGGCCGCCGAGTAGCGTTAGAATGGACGACGGCGTTTGGCGTCGTCCATAAAGCTCCAGGCGATAAAGCGACTTTGCTTTTGCCCCTGGGCCATCTCCTTTTTCACCACTTTCACTGCGCCGACCTCGGTCAGCAGGCGGTAGAGCGGCGGCAGATTATCGCCGCGCGACACCAGCGAGGTAAACCATTTCACCTGGCGGGCGAAGGCCTGGCTTTCGCGGATCATCTGCGAGATAAAGGCTACTTCGCCCCCTTCGCACCACAGCTCCTGCTGCTGACCGCCAAAATTGAGGCCGCTTTCGGCGCCGAGTCCGAGGTTGCGGCGCTTGCGCTCGCCCCCCGCCCGGGCGCTCTCTGCGGAGTCATGGAACGGCGGATTACACAGCGTGGCGTCGTAGGTCTCGTTTTTATGGATCACGCCGTGAAAGATAGCCTGGCTCTCTTTTTGCCGGCGCAGGCGGATCTGCCGGGTCAAGCCCGGGTTGCCATTGATAATCGCCTGCGCGCTGGCGAACGCCTGCGGGTTGATTTCACTGCCGGTAAAGCGCCAGCCATACTCGTGAGCGCCGATCAGGGGATAGATGAGGTTGGCGCCGGTGCCAATATCAAGGATCGTGGCATCCTTCGGCACCTCGCCGCTATCCCCGGCCAGCAGATCCGCCAGATGATGAATATAGTCGGCCCGCCCAGGCACCGGCGGACAGAGAAAGCCGTCAGGAATGTCCCAGTGTTTGACCGCGTAGAAATGCGCCAGCAGCGCTTTATTCAACGCCTTCACCGCCTGCGGATTGGCAAAATCAATGGTCTGCTCACCCAGCGGATTGAGCGTAATGTAGCCCTGCAGGTCAGGATGGGCCTGGCAGAGCGCGGGCAGGTCGTAGCGTTGATGGTGGCGGTTACGCGGGTGTAACCCCGGTTTCTGGGCTTTCATGACAATCTCCTTTGAACAGCCGCGTAAGATACCCGTTGACGGCGGCGCGGTAAATAAGGGAGTCTGGATATCTCCATTATCCGTGACAGGTGCAGCATGTACTTTTATCAACCTTCGCAGGGCCACGGCCTGCCGCATGACCCGCTGAACGCGATAATCGGGCCTCGCCCGATAGGCTGGATCGCCTCCCAGGACGCCGAGGGCCAGCGTAATCTGGCGCCATACAGCTTTTTTAACTGCTTTAACTATCGGCCGCCAATCATTGGTTTCGCCAGTAGCGGCTGGAAAGACAGCGTGCGAAATATCGTCGAAACAAAGGAGTTCGTCTGGAACCTGGCGACGCGACCGCTGGCCATGGCGATGAATGAAACGTCAGCCTCGATTCCGCACCATGAGGACGAATTCGTGCGCGCCGGCCTCACCGCCGCCGCCAGCCGCCTGGTCAGCGCTCCCCGGGTCGCGGAGAGTCCGGTGAACTTTGAGTGCCGTCTGTCGCAGTGTATTCAACTCACCACCGCCGACGGCAACCCTGTCGATACGTGGCTGGTGCTCGGTGAAGTGGTCGCCGTGCATATCGATGAATCACTGCTGGACAACGGTATCTATCAACCCGCCCGGGCCCAGCCGATCCTGCGCGCCGGTGGCCCGAGCGCCTATTACGGTATTGATGACAGCCTGCGCTTTGACATGATCCGCCCTGACGCCCGCTAAATAATCTACCGGCCAGAGTAGCGCTCCCCTGCGCCGGTAGCATGCAAAACGCACTGTTTTGCATTAAACATTCCCTGTCGCGCGGTCTGGAAAGACCTACACTTAAGCTATGTCCCATGCGGTTTATGAGGATATGCTGATGAAATTCGTCTCGCTGCTGTTCGCCGCGGCGCTCACCGCTCATGCCACCGCGGCCTCTCCCCTGCCACCGCCACCCGTACTGCCCTATGCCGGGCCGCTCCGCCCTGTCGGCACCGTCTCCCCCCTCCGCGCCCGCCCCCCCCCCCCCCCGCCGGCAGCTTAACGTGATTGGTTTCCA
>NZ_GL882836.1:20382-21466 GCF_000195655.1 Klebsiella sp. MS 92-3 | reverse complement strand
GGGCCGCTCCGCCCTGTCGGCACCGTCTCCGCCTTCGGCGCCAGCACCCTGGACGACCTGGCGGCCGCCCTCGCGGATAAGGCCCACCGTCATGGGGCGATAGCCTGGCGGATCAATGCCGCCAGCAGCGGTAACCGGCTGTACGGTTCAGCTATAATTTATCAATAACCTTTTACAGGAGGCAGACGATGGCATCAGGTTGGGCAGGCGACGGCGCCGTACAGGATCAGATCGACAGCACTATTGACGATGCGGTGGCTCGCGCCCGCCGCGAGCTTCCGCGCGGCGAAAGCAACAAATTTTGTGATGAATGCGGAGAGCCGATTCCGGAGGCCCGGCGACAGGCCATCCCAGGGGTCAGATACTGCGTGAAGTGCCAGCAGGAGAAAGATTTACATAACAATACATTTTCAGGATATAATCGTCGCGGTTCCAAGGATAGCCAGCTACGCTGACTTTCCTTTACCGTTTATGACAGCCTTTCGCATTATCTTTTCGCACACATTTTTTGGCGGAAAAAGTCGCAATATGTGCCCTTAAACGCGTCGGTCTTCCTCGCTACGCTTCGTGACGAAAAGAATAAGAAATAATTTATTAATAATCAGTAAATTATTAATCATTCAAAAAATTCGATGAAGACTGTGAATTTCCTTCGATTTTATCTCCCGCAAAAAAGCGTGATACTTATCACATCGACGGAACATCGTCCCCTGAACAGAACAACCTGCGAGAGATTAACTATGAAAAACATCAAATATGCTGCCGCTGCCATCGCTCTGACCGCTCTTTCCTTCGGCGCCTTTGCCGCCGAACCGGTTACCCCCGCTCAGGCTGAAAGCATGAATAAGATCGGCGTGGTGTCTGCGCAAGGCGCAACCACTTTAGATGGTCTGGAAGCAAAACTGGCTGCTAAAGCCGAAGCCGCTGGCGCGACCGGCTACAGCATTACTTCCGCTAACACCAACAACAAACTGAGCGGTACTGCGGTTATCTATAAATAATCGCTGCACCCATCTGTAAGCCACTGAATTAACCCTGAAAAGACCTTTAATACCCTTGCCTTGCCCCCCCCCCCCCCCCCCCC
>NZ_GL882836.1:16934-20243 GCF_000195655.1 Klebsiella sp. MS 92-3 | reverse complement strand
CGGGGGGGGGGCTTTTTTTTATCCTGCAGATCCGATCACCAACAGTCGTTGACGCGGCTGAGGCCCTGCTCCAGCGAGGTCACTTCCCCGCAGGCCAGCAGACAGCAGGCAAGCTGGATCTTCAACGAGTTGGGCACCGGTTCGACGCCAGCGACGCAGCGTTCAATCCAGCGCGCGGTGACCTCAGGGTCTTTCGAGGTCGGCAGGACCACCGCCTCCGCTGCCATCTCAGTCTGGCGTTCGTACAGCACCCGCACGCCCTGCTCATCAATCAGGCTGATCTGCGGACAGCGCTGCGGGTTGGCGTACACTTCGCCCTCGGTACCATGCATCAGCAGCGCGCGGCCACCGGTCTCGCGAAAGAAGTTCGCCACCCGGGGAACATATTCCGGATGCGACACGCTGGAGAGACGCAATGCCTCCCCTTCGCCAAACGGCGTGGCCAGCTTGGCCAGGGTATGGGCGCTGTTGCGTACGCCCATCCGCCAGCGCATCGCCAGCTGTTTCTCCAGCGGCGGACAGAAGGCCCCCACCGGGATATACACCGGTTCATGGCCCTCCAGCTGCGCCTGAGCCTGTCCGGCGTGCAGGGTGGCCGGAATGTCCAGCAGGGTAAAAATGGTTTCGGTCAGCACCCGGGTGGGATCGTGACTGACGCCGTGAACCACCACCGGAAATCCCAGCTTGTGCAGGAGCATCGCCAGCAGCGGCGTGAGGTTCGCCTGCTTGCGCGCGCCGTTGTAGCTGGGGATAACGATCGGCATCGGCTTGCCGGCCGGCGGGGTCAGGCGCAGCGTATGCTGCTGCATCGCGGCGTAAAAACCTTTCATCTCCGCTTCGCCTTCGCCTTTAATGCGCAGGGCGATTAATATTCCCCCCAGCTCCAGCTCCGGCACCTCGCCGTTCAGCATCCGCGCGTAGAGCGCACGGGCGGTCTCTTCATCGAGATCGCGGGCATGATTCTTACCGCGACCCACCTCTTTTATAATTTTGCTGTACTCCATGGCTCCCCCTGGTGCATCACGCGCCGGCGTCAGCGACGTTTGCGGCCCGTCTGTTTTGCTGTCTGTTTTGCTTTCCGTTTTACTATAACCTCCGGAACGCCCGGCTGCTCTATGGGAAAAACAGGTAATGCGTTCAGTAGACGCGCGCCGTAGTTTTTGGTCAACAGACGCTTATCGTAAATCACCACCTCTCCCCAGCAGTTATGGCTACGGATCAAACGCCCCACCTGCTGAATAAGATTAAAGGAGGCGCTGGGCAAACTCTGTACCTCGAAGGGATAACGATTGAGGCTTTTCAGCCATTCGCCTTCGGTGATCACTACCGGGCTGTCGATGGGCGGAAAAGCGATTTTATGGATATGCACCTGGCTCAGCAGATCGCCTTTTAAATCGAGACCTTCGGCAAAGGACTGCAGACCCACCAGCACGCTGCGCTCGCCGCTTTCCACCCGTTTGCGATGCAGCTCCACCAGCCGGTAGCGCGGCTGGTCGCCCTGCACCAACAGCATCAGGCGCAGATCGGTCACATGCTCGAGGAAGCGGTTCATCGCCCGCCCGCTGGCAAACAGCACCAGCATCCCGAGATGTTTTTTGATCTCCACCTGCTGGCGAAAATAGGCCGCCATCTCGGCAATGTGCTGCTCTTCGTTATCGATCAGCGGTTCATAACGCATTTGAGGAATAATAATTTTCCCCTGCTCCACGTGGTTGAACGGCGAATCCAGCGCCACGAAGCGGTCCCCCGCTTTCTCCTTCAGACCGCTCATCTCCTGCAGGCGCGAGAAGCTGTTTAGCGAGCGCAGCGTCGCTGACGTCACCACGATATGCGGCACGCTGCGCCACAGCAGCCGTTCAAGCTGATCGCTGACGCGGATCCCGACGCAGTGGAACCAGACGTGGATCTGGCCGTCGCGCACCACCCGCGTCGCCCATTTGGTTACCGGCGCGCCTGAGGACTGCGCCAGCGACGCCAGGCGCCATAGCTTGCTTTGGCTTTCAAACATGCCAAGGGCGCGGTTCATCTGCAGCAGCACCCGATGCAGGCGCACCACGTCATGGCTGCCGGTCTTTTCGCTGAGATCGTTCAGGAACAGCTCCGCCAGGCCGCGCAGCAACTCGGTGAGCTTCGCCAGCCGCTGGCAGATCTCCATCACCTCCTGCGGCAGTTCGCCCATCGGGAAGCGATGCTCCGCTTCCTGACCGGCGGGCATATAGAGATTGAGAATATTATTCAACGAGGCAATCAGCTCGAAAAGCTCTTCGCAATGAGCGGTGAGCCGCTCCGGATTGGCCAGCGGCGGCGTGGTTTTCGGACGAAACTGCTCCATGCAGGTGGCCACCAGCTTGCAGAACAGATCCAGCTGCAGGCGAAACCAGGGGGCGGTGATCTCGGCGCTCATCTCCAGCGCGTCGCGGGCGACGTCCGGCAGATGATGGCCTTCATCGAGGACCAGCAGCAGGTTTTTCGGCTCCGGCAGCACCGCTTCGCTCTCCATCGCCGCCATCACCAGCGCATGGTTGGCCACCACCACTTCCGCCTCCTGAATTTCCCGCCGCGCCACAAAGAACGGGCACTCGCGATAGTAGTGGCAGTTGCGGTTCAGGCAGCTGGCCTTATCGGTGCTCAGCCGGCTCCATAGCCCATCGTCGATGGCTTTGTCGGTATGGTCGCGCAGGCCGTCCCAGCGGTAGCTGTCGAGATCCTGCTTCAGGGTCGCGCACAGCTTCTGCTCCGCCTGATTATTCGGGGTGAGATCGTCATCGAGAAAGGCCAGCAGATCCTGCTGCGACGGCTCGGTGCTGGCCAGCGCCGTCAGGTTGCGCGGACAGACGTAGCGTCCGCGGCCAAAGGCGGCGGTGAAGCGCAGGTCGGGAATGATTTTACGCAGCAGCGGCAGGTCCTTACTGTAGATTTGATCCTGCAGGGCGACGTTGGCGGTGCTGACCACCAGCGTTTTTTGTTCCTCGCGGGCGATGGCGATGCCCGGGATCAGATATGACAGCGTTTTGCCGACGCCGGTCGGCGCTTCGATAGCCAGATGCCTGCCCTCTTCCCCGGCAAGGGTTTTCGCCACATCGGCGATCATCTGCCGCTGCGGGGGACGCGGAATAAAGTCCGGGATCTGTTCCTGAAGCGCCTTATACCAGGCGGCGATTTGCGCTTTCAGCGCAGCGGTCAAAGCCATGAGAAAACCTGAATACTGTATAAACAGCCACTATTGTGCCATTTTTGCCCGCCCGGAGGTATTGCTTTCTGCGGAGTGTGGAAGCCTGCTCGACAAATAGTGTAATGGAAAGAAAAAGG
>NZ_GL882836.1:15211-16825 GCF_000195655.1 Klebsiella sp. MS 92-3 | reverse complement strand
TGGAAAGAAAAAGGCCCGCCGCCGCGTAGCGGACAGACGGGCCTGAGCCGGGGCGCGTTATCGCGGCCCGGACATTAGCGTGTTATTCGCCAGCCGGTTTACGCGGGCGACGGCGGCGCGGCGGTTTGCCGTCCTGAGTGCGCGCTTTCGGCGCCTCGCCGTCCTGACGGCGCGGGGCATTATTCTGGCTGCGCGGCTGTCCGCTGCGTCCCTGACCCTGGCCGCCGCGTCCCTGACCTTGCCCACGACCGCCGCCGCGCTGCTGGCGACCGTTCTGGATAGGTTCGGCTTTAATGGACGGATCCGGCTCATAGCCGGCAATCGCGATGCGCGGGATCTCTTTTTTCAGCAGGCGCTCGATATCGCGCAGCAGCTTATGCTCATCCACGCACACCAGCGATAAGGCTTCGCCGGTGGCCGCCGCGCGGCCGGTACGGCCGATACGGTGGACGTAATCTTCCGGTACGTTCGGCAGCTCGTAGTTCACCACGTGCGGCAGCTCTTCGATATCCAGACCGCGGGCGGCGATATCAGTCGCCACCAGCACGCGAATGCCGCCGGATTTAAAGTCGGCCAGCGCGCGGGTACGCGCTCCCTGGCTCTTGTTGCCATGGATCGCCGCGCTGCGGATGCCGTCTTTGTTGAGCTGTTCCGCGAGGTGGTTGGCGCCATGCTTGGTACGGGTAAACACCAGCACCTGCTGCCAGTTGCCTTCGCCGATAAGCTGCGACAGCAGTTCACGCTTGCGGTTCTTGTCAACGAAATGGACGTGCTGGGTGATCTGCTCGGACGCGGTGTTACGACGCGCCACTTCCACTTCCAGCGGGTTGTGCAGCAGTTTCTCGGCCAGGCCCTTGATCTCGTCGGAGAAGGTCGCCGAGAACAGCAGGTTCTGTCGACGCGCCGGCAGTTTGGCCAGTACGCGACGGATGTCATGGATAAAGCCCATATCCAGCATACGGTCCGCTTCGTCCAGCACGAGGATTTCAACTTTATCAAGACTGACGGCGTTCTGATGTTCGAGGTCCAGCAGACGGCCCGGGGTGGCGACGAGGATGTCGACGCCGCCGCGCAGCTTCATCATCTGCGGGTTGATACTCACGCCGCCGAAGACCACCAGCGAGCGAATATTCAGGTATTTACTGTAATCGCGGACGTTCTCGCCCACCTGCGCCGCCAGCTCACGGGTCGGGGTCAGGATCAGCGCGCGCACCGGACGACGGCCCTTTGCGTGCGGCTCATTCTGAATCAGGCGCTGCAGCAGCGGCAGGGTAAAGCCCGCCGTTTTACCGGTGCCGGTCTGGGCGCTGGCCATCAGGTCACGGCCCTGCAGTACCGCCGGGATCGCCTGCTGCTGGATAGGGGTCGGCTCAACGTAGCCCTGCTCAGCGACAGCGCGCAGGATATCGGGATTCAGGCCTAGGGAATCAAAAGACATAACAACTCCGAACCGCCCCGGCCCGGTGAAGGGCGTAGTTTTCAGGGAGATTATTGCGATAAGAGATGGCAAAAACCACAATGCCATGAAGGGGCGCAGTCTAGCAGATTTTGTGACAGGCCGCATAAAATCTGCAAAAGAATGCCGCGCCTGGCTGGCGGGCATGAGAAGGGGGG
>NZ_GL882836.1:1938-15049 GCF_000195655.1 Klebsiella sp. MS 92-3 | reverse complement strand
CCGGGGGCCCAGTGGGTCATAGCAGCGCGGTTAACGCAGACGATACTTAATTTTTTCGACAATCTTCGCGGTGGAGATGCCGTAGCGATCGTGGAGGGTCGGCAGGGCGCCGGCTAACAGGAACGCGTCGGGCAGCCCCACGCTATCCAGCTCACAGCGTACGCCCTTACGCATCAGCAGCGCGGCCACCGCTTCCCCCAGGCCGCCGACCGCGGTGTGGTTCTCCGCAGTTACCACCAGGCGGCCCGGCTTCGACGCCTGTTCAATAATCGCTTTCTCATCCAGCGGTTTGATGGTCGGCACGTGCAGGACCGCCACGCCGATATTATCGGCCCGCAGCTTTTCAGCCGCCTCCAGCGCGCGCATAGTCATCAGCCCGGAGGAGATAATCAGCACATCGTTGCCGTCCTCCAGCAGCTTCGCCTTACCCAGTTCGAACTGATAGTCATATTTATCCAGCACCAGCGGCACCTTACCGCGCAGCAGACGCATATACACCGGCCCCTGGTGATCGGCAATGGCCGGTACCGCCTGCTCTATCTCCAGCGCATCGCAAGGATCGACGATAACCATCCCGGGGATACCGCGCATGATCGCCAGATCTTCGGTGGCCTGATGGCTGGGGCCATAGCCGGTCGTCAGGCCCGGCAGCGCCGCGCAGATCTTCACGTTCAGATGCTCTTCGGCGATGACCTGGTGAATAAAATCATAGGCGCGACGGGTTGCAAAGGCGGCATAGGTGGTGGCGAAAGGAATAAATCCCTCCTTCGCCATCCCCCCTGCCGCCGCCATCAGCAGCTGTTCGGCCATGCCCATCTGGAAAAAGCGATCCGGGAAGGCCTGGGCGAAAATATGCAGGTCGGTATATTTTGACAGGTCCGCGGTCATGCCGACGATTTCCGGGCGCTGCGCCGCCAGTTTTGACAGCGCGACGCCGAAGGGCGCAGGGACGGTCGCCTGGCCTTCATCAGCAATCGAGGCGATCATCGCCGACGTTTTTAAACGGGGTTGACTCTGGCTCATTACAGCACTCCTTCCGGTTTGTTAGCGTCCAGCACCGCGATCGCTTTTTGCCATTCGTCGGCATCGACGCGAATAAAATGGTTTTTATCGCGGGTTTCGAGGAACGGCACCCCTTTGCCCATCAGCGTGTCGCATAAAATGACCCGCGGCTGATTGCCGGAATAACTTTTCGCGTTGTCAAAGGCGGCCATCACCGCCGGCAGATCGTTACCGTCCACGCGCTGTACGTACCAGCCGAAGGCGGCCCATTTATCCTGCAGCGGCTCAAAGCCGAGGATTTTGCGTGAATCGCCGTCAGCCTGCTGTTTGTTGACATCGACAAGGTTAATCAGGTTGCTCAGGCCATAGTGAGCCGCCGACATCGCCGCCTCCCAGGTCGACCCTTCGTCCAGCTCCCCATCGGACATGGAGTTGTAGACCCAGGCCTTGCTCTGTTTCTGCCGCAGCCCAAGCGCCATGCCGACGGCAATGGACAGTCCCTGCCCCAGCGAGCCGCCGGACATCTCCATCCCCGGGGTGTAGGTCGCCATGCCGGACATCGGCAGGCGGCTGTCGTCGGAGCCGTAGGTTTCCAGTTCGGCTTCCGGGATAATGCCCGCCTCCAGCAGCGCGGCATAATAAGCGATAGCGTAATGGCCATGAGAGAGCAGGAAGCGATCGCGCCCCTCCCACTCGGGATCTTCCGGGCGATAGGTCATGGCATGGCTGAAGGCGGTGGCGAGCACATCGGCATAGCCCAGCGCCTGGCCGATATAGCCCTGCCCCTGCACTTCCCCCATTTGCAGGGCGTAACGGCGAATACGCCACGCCGCCGCGGCGACTTTTTGTGATTCGGTCATCTTCATCTGTTTGCCTCGCTTAGTGAATTAACATGCCGCCGTTAACGTCCAGGGTGATGCCGGTGGAGTAGGAGGAAAGATCGCTGCCGAGGAACAGCGCGGCGCGCGCGATGTCTATCGCGTCGCCAAGGCGGTTCATCGGAATGCCGGCAAGAATGTTGGCCGTCATGTCATCAGTCAGCTTGCCGGCGGTAATGTCGGTCTGAATCAGCCCCGGGGTGATGCAGTTAACGCGGACGTTATCCGGGCCAAGCTCGCGCGCCATCGCCCGCGCCAGACCCAGCACCCCGGCTTTTGCCGCGCTGTAGTGCGGTCCGCCAAAGATACCGCCGCCGCGCTGGGCGGAGACGGACGAGATGCAGACGATGCTGCCGGATTTTTGCGCCCGCATGGTGGGGATAACCGCCTGCGACATCAGCAGCGTGCCGCGCAGGCTAACATCAAGCACCGCGTCATAGTTGGCGCGCTTGATATCCATCAGCTTCAGCGGCTGGGTAATCCCGGCGTTATTGACCAGTACATCAACCCGACCGTATTTCGCCAGGATCTGTTCGATGGCCGCCTGCACCTGCACTTCATCAGCGACGTTGGCCGCCAGGCCGAGATGGCCTTCGCCTAATGCCGCCGCGGCGGTTTTACTGGCTTCGCCATTGAGGTCGATAATGACCACTTTCGCGCCGTTTTCGGCGAATAATTTCGCAGTCGCGAAGCCCAAACCGCGTGCGGAGGCCGCGCCAGTAATAATGGCGACTTTATCTTTTAATAACATAGTTTCACTCCATGACATTACGTCATATTAATTAACAGGATATATTTCCGTTATTGTGGTTCATCGAGGAAAAGAATCACCACCAAACCAATGGCGGCGCAGATACCAAAATAGGTAAATACAGAATTAAAACTCCCGGTTTTATCAAGCAAGAAACCAGCCGCCATCGGCGCGACAAATCCACCGAGGTTGCCGCCGCTATTAATTATGGAAGAGGCGATTGGATAGGTTTTGCTATCCGAAACGGCCATACCGTACGCGGTAAAGGCTGGCCAGCCGATATTTAAACAAAAGCCGACAAAGAATAATCCAATACAAACTGCCAGGGTGCTGGCCGGGATATTCAGCATAATTAGCATCATGACCACCGTTGACACCGCAGTGAACATCATGGTGGGTTTACGCCGGCGGCCTAATAGCTTATCCGAAACCCATCCGCCGCCGATCGCGCCAATAAAGCCGCCGATGCACGGCATACTGGCCACGAAGCCCATACTCATTACATCGAAACCGCGCTCTTTGACTAAATACAGGGGGATCCAGGTTAATAATCCGTACAGCACGCTAACCATCATAAAATACGCCAGGCAGTCACCGAGAATATTTTTTGAGGTGAATAAGCCTTTCGCCGTATCAATTGGCGCCATTTTCTTTACCCGAATGATTTTATCCAGCCAGGTGAATCTTTCGGCAATTAAGATATTTTCGCGTACGCTATTATTATGACTTTCACGCCCGGCATTAATCTCTGCCAGTTCGCTTTGGGAAACAAATCCGCTCTCAGCAGGCTTGGATTTGACCAGCAGATACCACGCGATGGCCGCCACAATTCCGGGTATAGCAAAAGAGAAAAAGACCCACCGCCACCCCCAGGTCACCGCAATCCACACCGCCAGCGGCGGCACAATAATCGGCGCAAACATGGTCGCCGCGATGTAAACGCCGGTTGCCGTGGCTTTCTCTTTTGGTGGAAACCAGTTATTTATGGTGGAAGCCAGCCCCACCGGGCAAGGCCCTTCGCTCAGCCCCAGTCCCAGCCGCACCAGCTTCAGGCCAAACACGGAGCTCACCGTGCCCATCAGCCAGGTAAAGGCGGAGAAGCCGAAAATGGAGAGCGATACCAGCCCCCGGGTACCGCGTTTGGCGATGAAAAAGCCGGCCGGGATCTGGCTTACCGCATAGCCGAGGAAAAACATACTGGCGATGGCCCCGGCTTCAAAATTATTGATATGAAACTCATCAATGATGAAAGGCAGTACCGCGCCAATATTCGTTCGGTCGGCGTAATTGATGGCATACACCAGAAAAATCATCGTCAAAACCACGAAACGATATTTCGTTTTCCTGGCGTCAGTACAGACCAGCGTATCTATACGTGACATAGGGTTTCCTCGTTTTATACCTCATCCACTTCGCTGTAAGCTGCCGCTTCGGATCACCGCGTTTTACTATCCATACAGGAGCAAGAGATAAATGCTTTTCGCCAGCGAAACAGGTGGTTAGGTGTTTTATAATTGCGATGCAAGCACATCGCAGTTTGTTATCAGGCCTGTGAGAGGAATATAACAACCCCAAAATGAAACGGTATTCAAAAAACCTCAATTATGATTGAGAAAAATTGAGTTAGTGACTTCCCGCAAATTTTTAGCGTTTACTGACCTGCGCGCTTTTAACAAGATAAATTGTTAAGCCCATCACAAATTAACGTTGTTTTTTCGCTTTTCCCTATGCTGTACATCCCGGCTGCGCCACGCTGTTCGCTATTTTCTTTTATTCGCGTCCCGCGCAGGATGCCGCCATGAGCCAACCGCTACCCAATAAAAATCTGCCGATGCCCTCTTTACGCAATATCCAGGCTTTTATTGAAGTCGCCGCTACCGGCAGCCTTAATCTGGCCGCAGAGAATCTCAATATTACCGCCTCGGCGGTCAGCCATCAGATAGCTAGCCTGGAGCACTTTCTGGGGAAAAAACTGTTCTCCCGCAGCAGCAAAGGCGTCACGTTAACGGCGGTGGGAGAAAAATATCTCAAAGAGGTCTCCGGGGCGCTGAATATGATTGGCCAGGCCACCAGCCAGGTGATCAACGATATCCATCAGGATTATTTACGCATTCATTCGGCGCCGAGCTTCGGCCTGCTATGGCTGATGCCCCGTCTGGATAAATTCCGCCAGGCGTGGCCGGCGTTAAAAATCAGCCTGACCTGTTCATACGAAAGCATCCAGTTCTCCCGGGATAATATTGATATCGATATTCGTCACGGGCTGTCACAGTGGCCGACGCTGCTGGTCAGAACCATTAAAAATGAGCGCGTCCTGCCCTACAGCGCAGCGTCTTATTTAGCCAGCCATCCTGTGCAGGCTGTGGAAGATCTGCTGGCCTGCGATCTGATCCACTCCGACAGCACCTTAATTAACTGGAGCAACTGGCTGTCGTGGCACAAGGTCCGCGGCTGGCATAAAAACTTCATTTTTAATTTCGACCGGTCATATATGAGCATCGAGGCGGCCAGAATGGGGATGGGCGTGATCCTCGAGAGCAATCTGCTGGCCGGCGGACACGTGCGCCAGGGACAGCTGACGCCGGTATTTGCCGACGAGCGGAGCATGCCGGTCGGCGCGCACCACTTCGTCCTCCCCCACGCTAATGAACAGAAGGAGAAGGTCCAGCGCTTCTTCGCCTGGGTCGCCGGAGAGCTGAAAGAGGAAGGGTTCCATATTTGATCCCGGCTGGTGGACAAACCGCCAGTCGGCGCCTAAAGTTAATCAATCGATTGATTAATTTTTACCGAGCGCGATGACCAGTAAAGGCGAACAGGCAAAAAATCAGCTTATCGCGGCCGCTATCGCCCAGTTTGGCGAGTACGGCCAGCACGCCACCACCCGCGATATCGCCGCCCAGGCCGGGCAGAATATCGCCGCTATCACCTATTATTTTGGCTCGAAAGACGATCTGTATCTTGCCTGCGCCCAGTGGATCGCCGATTTTATCGGCGACAATTTTCGCCCGCAGGCCGAAGCGGCGGAGCACCTGCTTGCCGGGGAAGCGCCGGATCGCCAGGCGATCCGCGACCTCATCCTTAGCGCCTGCCACAACATGATCCTGCTGCTCACCCAGGACGATACGGTTAACTTAAGCAAATTCATTTCCCGTGAGCAGCTGGCGCCGACCGCCGCCTACCATCTGATCCACCAGCAGGTGATTGCCCCCCTGCACCATTATCTCACCCGGCTGATTGCCGCCTGGACCGGCTGCGAAGCCAGTGATACGCAAATGATCCTCCATACCCACGCCCTGCTGGGCGAGGTGCTCGCTTTCCGTCTCGGGCGTGAAACTATCCTGCTGCGCACCGGCTGGACGCAGTTTGACGCGCAAAAAACGGAACAGATTTTCGAAGTCATTACCTGTCATATCGATTTCATCCTGCATGGGTTATCGCAAAGGAGTTTGGGCTGATGAAAAAACCCGTCGTCGTCATTCTGCTGATCGTGATTCTTCTCGCCGCGCTGGGCGGCGGCTGGTGGTGGTACCAGAGCAGCCGGCAGCAGCCGCTGACCCTGTATGGCAATGTCGATATCCGCACCGTCAACATGAGCTTCCGCGTTGGCGGTAGGCTGGCCTCGCTGACCGTCGACGAAGGCGACAGCATCCGCGCCGGGCAAACTCTCGGCGAGCTTGACCGCGCGCCGTATGAAAATGCCCTGCTGCAGGCCCAGGCCAATGTCTCCACCGCCCAGGCGCAGTATGACCTGATGATGGCCGGCTACCGCGCGGAAGAGATTGCCCAGGCCGCGGCGGCGGTGAAACAGGCGCAGGCCGCTTACGACTATGCGCAAAACTTTTATCAGCGCCAGCTCGGGCTGCGCGCCAGCAGCGCCATTTCCGCCAACGATCTGGAGAATGCCCGCTCCTCGCGCGATCAGGCGCAGGCAACGCTCAAATCGGCGCAGGATAAGCTGCGTCAGTATCGCGCCGGTAACCGCCCGCAGGAGATTGCCCAGGCCAAAGCCAGTCTGGAACAGGCGCAGGCGGCGCTGGCCCAGGCCAAACTGGACCTGCACGATACCGTGCTCACCGCCCCTTCTGACGGTACGCTGATGACCCGCGCCGTCGAGCCCGGCACTATGCTCAACGCCGGCGGTACCGTACTGACCCTGTCGTTAACGCATCCGGTGTGGGTCCGCGCCTATGTTGACGAGAAAAACCTCGGCCAGGCGCAGCCGGGACAAGAAGTGCTGCTCTATACCGACAGCCGGCCGGATAAGCCCTATCACGGCAAAATCGGTTTTGTCTCGCCGAGCGCTGAATTCACGCCGAAGACCGTCGAGACCCCGGATCTGCGCACCGATCTGGTCTACCGTCTGCGCATTGTGGTGACTGATGCCGACGGCGCGCTGCGCCAGGGAATGCCGGTGACCATCTCCTTTAGCCACGGGAACGGACATGAGTGAGACCGTCATCGCCTTAAACGGCCTGAGCCGCCGTTTTCCCGGTATGGACAGGCCAGCGGTAGCGCCGCTCACCTGCACGATCCGCGCCGGCTACGTCACCGGGCTGGTGGGGCCCGACGGCGCGGGGAAAACCACCCTGATGCGAATGCTCGCCGGATTGCTCAAGCCTGATGAGGGCCGCGCCAGCGTGATAGGCTTCGACCCGCTAAAAGACGACAGCGCCCTGCACGCGGTGCTCGGCTATATGCCGCAGAAGTTCGGCCTGTATGAAGATCTGACGGTGATGGAAAACCTGACCCTGTACGCCGACCTGCGCAGCGTCACCGGCGAGGCGCGGAAGAAAATTTTCGACCGCCTGCTGGAATTCACCTCTCTTGGTCCATTCACCGAACGGCTGGCAGGCAAGCTTTCCGGCGGGATGAAGCAAAAGCTGGGCCTCGCCTGTACCCTGGTGGGCGATCCGAAAGTACTGCTGCTCGATGAGCCCGGCGTCGGCGTCGACCCTATCTCGCGCCGCGAGCTATGGCAGATGGTGCACGAGCTGGCCGGCGACGGCATGCTGATTCTGTGGAGCACCTCCTATCTCGATGAAGCGGAACAATGCCGCGACGTGCTGCTGATGAACGAAGGCAAACTGCTCTACCAGGGTGAGCCGACGGCGCTGACGCAAACCATGGCCGGGCGCAGCTTTCTGGTTTCCAGCCCGCAGGAGAACAACCGCCGCCTGCTGCAGCGGGCGCTGAAGCTGCCGCAGGTTAGCGACGGGGTGATCCAGGGCAAATCGGTGCGTCTGATCCTGAAAAAGGACGCGCGCATTGAGGAAGTCCAGCAGCATGGCGACATGCCGCCCCTGCAGGTGGCCGACACCGCGCCGCGCTTTGAAGATGCGTTTATCGACCTGCTCGGCGGCGCCGGGACCGCTGAATCGCCGTTGGGGGCGATTATCCATCGCGTTGACGGCAGCAAAGAGGAAACGGTCATTGAAGCCCAGTCGTTAACGAAAAAGTTTGGTGATTTCGCCGCTACCGACCATGTCGATTTCCAGGTTAAGCGCGGTGAAATTTTCGGCCTGCTCGGCCCCAACGGCGCCGGGAAATCCACCACCTTCAAAATGATGTGCGGCCTGCTGGTGCCCACCTCCGGCAAAGCGCTGGTGCTGGGAATGGATCTCAAGGTCAGCTCTGGCAAGGCGCGCCAGCATCTGGGCTATATGGCGCAAAAATTTTCGCTGTACGGCAACCTCAGCGTCGAGCAAAACCTGCGCTTTTTCTCCGGCGTCTATGGCCTGCGCGGCCGGGCGCAAAATGAAAAAATCGCCCGGATGAGCGATGCCTTTGGCCTGAAAAGTATCGCCCGCCACGCCGCCGACGAGCTGCCGCTCGGCTACAAGCAGCGGCTGGCGCTGGCCTGCTCCCTGATGCATGAACCCGATATTCTGTTTCTCGATGAACCCACCTCCGGCGTCGATCCCCTTACCCGCCGCGAGTTCTGGCTACATATTAATAGCATGGTTGATAAAGGCGTGACGGTAATGGTCACCACCCACTTTATGGATGAGGCGGAATACTGCGACCGCATCGGGCTGGTCTATCACGGCAAGCTTATCGCCAGCGGGACCCCGGATGCGCTGAAGGCCCAGGCGGCGGACGACAGCCAGACGGACCCAACCATGGAGCAGGCGTTTATTACCCTGATTAACCGCTGGGACAAGGAGAATAGCCATGGGCAATAGCATTCTCTCCTGGCGGCGGGTCCGCGCCCTGTGCGTCAAAGAGACCCGGCAGATTGTGCGCGATCCCAGCAGTTGGCTGATCGCGGTGGTGATCCCCCTGCTGCTGCTGTTTATCTTCGGCTACGGCATTAACCTCGACTCCAGCAGGCTGCGGGTCGGCGTATTGCTTGAGCAGCAGAGCGAAGAGGCGCTGGATTTCGTCCATACCATGACCGGCTCACCCTATATCGACGCCACCGTCAGCGACAGCCGCAGGCAGCTGATTGAGATGATGCAGGCCGGGCGCATCCGCGCCATGGTGGTCATTCCGGTGGATTTCGACCGCCAGATGGCCCGCCCCGGCGCCGACGCACCGCTGCAGCTCATCACCGACGGCAGCGAGCCCAATACCGCCAACTTCGCTCAGGGCTATGTGGAAGGTATTTGGCAAATCTGGCAGCAGCAGCGGGCGGAAGACCGCGGCGAAACCTTTGAACCACTGATCGACGTGCAGATGCGCTACTGGTTTAACCCGGCGGCTATTAGCCAGCACTTTATTATCCCCGGGGCGATCACCATCATCATGACCGTGGTCGGCGCCATACTGACCTCGCTGGTGGTGGCCCGCGAATGGGAGCGCGGCACCATGGAGGCGCTGCTGTCGACGGAGATCACCCGCGCCGAACTGCTGCTGTGCAAGCTCATTCCCTACTATTTCCTCGGCATGCTGGCGATGCTGCTGTGTATGTTGGTGTCGGTATTTATTCTCGGCGTGCCCTATCGCGGCTCGCTGCCGATCCTGTTTGTCATCACCAGTCTGTTTTTGCTCAGCACCCTGGGGATGGGGCTGCTGATCTCAACCATTACCCGCAACCAGTTTAACGCCGCGCAGGTGGCGCTGAACGCCGCCTTTTTACCGTCGATTATGCTGTCCGGGTTTATTTTCCAGATAGACAGTATGCCGGCGGTGATCCGCGCGGTGACCTATGTGATCCCGGCGCGCTATTTCGTTAGTACTCTGCAAAGCCTGTTTCTGGCGGGCAATATTCCGGTGGTGCTGCTGGTCAACGTGCTGTTTTTGATTGCGTCGGCGGTGATGTTTATCGGTCTGACGTGGCTGAAAACCAAACGGCGTCTGGATTAGGTTTTGTCCGGTGGCGCTGCGCCGACCGGGCCTACGGTTTAACCAACATCGATTATACGGTTCGCCGATCCCGTAGGCCGGGCAAACGCAGTGCCGCCCGGCGTGGTTGAATGGGCCAAAGGAGCTATTATGTTTCACCGTTTATGGACATTAATCCGCAAAGAGCTGCAGTCGCTGCTGCGCGAGCCGCAGACGCGGGCGATTTTAATCATGCCGGTGCTGATTCAGGTGCTGCTGTTTCCCTTTGCCGCGACGCTGGAGGTGACCAACGCCACCATCGCTATCTACAACGAGGACAGCGGTCGCCACGCGGTGGAACTCACTCAGCGCTTTGCCCGCGCCAAAGCCTTTACCCACGTCCTGCTGCTGCAAAGCCCGCAGGCGATCCAGCCGACCATCGATGAACAAAAAGCTCTGCTGGTGGTGCGCTTCCCGGCCGATTTCTCGCGCAATCTGGATAACTATCAAACCGCCCCGCTGCAGCTTCTGCTCGACGGACGCAACTCCAACAGCGCGCAAATCGCCGCCAACTATCTGCAACAGATTGTGAAAAACTATCAGCAGGAGCTGCTGGAGGGTAAAGCGAAGCCGAACAACAGCGAGCTGGTGGTGCGCAACTGGTACAACCCGAATCTCGACTATAAATGGTTCGTGGTGCCGTCGCTTATCGCCATGATCACTACCATCGGGGTGATGATCGTCACCTCGCTGTCGGTGGCTCGCGAGCGCGAGCAGGGCACCCTTGACCAGCTGCTGGTCTCCCCCCTCGCCACCTGGCAAATTTTCGTCGGCAAGGCGGTGCCGGCGCTGATCGTCGCCACCCTGCAGGCAACTATCGTGCTGGCGATTGGTATCTGGGCCTATCAGATCCCGTTTGCCGGCTCGCTGCTGCTGTTCTATTTCACCATGGTGATTTACGGTCTATCGCTGGTGGGCTTTGGCTTATTGATTTCGTCGCTGTGCGCCACCCAGCAGCAGGCGTTTATCGGCGTGTTCGTCTTTATGATGCCGGCTATTCTCCTGTCGGGGTACGTCTCACCAGTGGAAAACATGCCGCAGTGGCTGCAGGATCTGACCTGGATAAATCCCATCCGCCACTTTACCGATATCACCAAGCAAATTTATCTGAAGGATGCGAGTCTGGAGATTGTGTGGGGAAGTTTGTGGCCGCTACTGGTCATAGCGGCCACCACCGGCTCAGCGGCGTATGCGATGTTCCGAAGGAAGATTGCGTAATACCCGTCATCGTTCAAACTACAACGGCGTTGGCTTTCCTTACTCACCCCAGTCGCATAGTTATCTATGCTTCTGGGGATTCGCTGCGTTGCCGCCTTGTTGTAGCCCGAACGCTTTAGGGTAACGGCTCTTATCTTTCGCCAGCAGCGAGACCACCGCCGGGCCTGCCAGTATCACCAGCCCGGCGAGGGCCAGCAGCAGGTTGTTGTGCAGCACGCGCGACAGCAGCCACAGCGCTATCATGGCCGCGCCGAAGTACCAGGTCGTGGTGAGCTCCTCAAGGAAGTCTCCCACATCGCGCCAGCGCGCCTCATGGTGACGCTGTAAAAACAGCATCGCCAGCAGCGTGACGCTGTAGAGGACGCACAGTCCCAATCCGACGCGCACCAGCGCGCCGCTCATCCAACCCATCACCAGTACTGCCACGACCAGTAGATGCAACATAATCTGCCAGCAACTAAGACCCGTTGCGACGCGTACACGTTGTTGCCACTTCATGGCTTCTCTCCTGAAGGATTTTTCTCTGCTACTCAGAGTACCGCACTTTACGGAAAATTCCGTAACACCGCATCTTTTTGTGACGTCTACTACACTATTTTATTCAGGAAAGTGACATTTACTGGAGAATTATGGCTGAGCCAACGGCGGGATTTTCGTTGAACGTGCTGACAATTAACACCCATAAAGGCTTTACGGCGTTTAATCGGCGTTTTATTTTGCCCGAACTGCGCGACGCCGTGCGCAGCGTTAGCGCGGATATTGTTTGCCTGCAGGAGGTGATGGGCGCTCATGAGGTACATCCGCTGCACATCGAAAACTGGCCGGATACGACCCATTATGAATTTCTCGCCGACACCATGTGGAGCGACTACGCCTACGGGCGCAATGCGGTTTATCCGGAAGGCCACCACGGCAACGCCGTGCTGTCGCGCTTTCCCATTGAATACTACGAAAATCGCGATATCTCGGTCGGCAACGGGGAGAAGCGCGGCCTGCTGTACTGCCGCATCGTGCCGCCGCGGAGCGGGATAACTATTCACGTGATTTGCGTCCATCTCGGTCTACGCGCCGACCAACGGCAGGCGCAGTTGACCATGCTGGCGGAGTGGGTCAATCCCCTGCCCGCGGGCGAGCCGGTGGTGGTGGCTGGCGATTTTAACGACTGGCGTCAGCAGGCTAACCAGCCGTTAAAAGCCCAGGCCGGGCTGGAAGAGATCTTTACCCGCGCCCGCGGACGGCCGGCGCGCACCTTTCCGGTCAGTTTTCCGCTGCTGCGCCTCGACCGCATTTACGTCAAGAACGCCCACGCCAGTCGCCCGAAGGCGCTGGCCCTTAAACAATGGCGGCATCTGTCCGATCATGCACCCCTTAGCGTGGAGATACATTTGTGAAATGTCGTTGGCAGGAAGGCAACCGCATTACGCTACTGGAGAATGGCGACCAGTACTATCCGGCGCTGTTTGCGGCCATCGGTCGCGCCAGCCGGCGGGTGATCCTCGAATCCTTTATCTGGTTTGAAGATGAGGTGGGCCGGCGGCTGCACGCGGTCCTGCTCGAGGCTGCCCGCCGCGGCATCCAGGTGGAGGTGCTCCTCGACGGCTATGGTTCCCCGGATCTCAGCGATGAATTTGTCGGCGAGCTCACCGCCGCTGGCGTGATTTTCCGCTACTACGATCCGCGTCCTAAGCTGATGGGGATGCGCACCAATCTGTTCCGTCGCATGCACCGTAAAATCGTGGTAATCGACGACACCACCGCCTTTGTCGGCGGTATTAACTACTCCGCCGAACATATGAGCGACTACGGTCCGGAGGCGAAGCAGGATTATGCGGTGCAGGTCGAAGGGCCGGTGGTGCTCGACATCCTGCAGTTCGAGCTGGAAAACCTGCCCAACAGCGAAACCGCCCGCCGCCCGGGGGGGGGGGCGGCCCCCCCCCCC
>NZ_GL882836.1:1227-1842 GCF_000195655.1 Klebsiella sp. MS 92-3 | reverse complement strand
ACGTCGTCGCCACCAGCCGGAGGTTAACCAGACCCCCGGCGAGGCGCAGGCGCTGTTCGTCTGGCGCGACAACCAGGAACACCGCGACGATATTGAACGCCACTACCTGAAGATGCTGACCAGCGCCCGCCGGGAAGTGATTATCGCTAACGCCTATTTTTTCCCCGGCTACCGCCTGCTGCATGCGATGCGCAATGCCGCGCGGCGCGGAGTACGGGTTAAGCTGATCGTGCAGGGCGAACCGGATATTCCCATTGTGAAGTTTGGCGCCCACCTGCTCTATCACTATCTCGTTAAGGGTGGGGTGCAGATTTACGAATATCGCCGTCGCCCGCTGCATGGCAAGGTCGCTCTGGCAGACGACCACTGGGCCACCGTTGGGTCAAGCAACCTGGATCCGCTTAGCCTGTCGCTGAATCTGGAAGCCAATCTGATCATCCACGATCGGGTGTTTAACCAGACGCTGCGCGATAATCTCAACGGGCTTATCGCCCGGGATTGCCAGCGGATCGATAAAACGATGCTGCCGAAACGCAACTGGTGGCGGCTGGGCGTCAGCGTGATGGCTTTCCACTTTCTGCGCCACTTCCCGGCATGGGTCGGCTGGCTACCGGC
>NZ_GL882836.1:0-1074 GCF_000195655.1 Klebsiella sp. MS 92-3 | reverse complement strand
CCCGCCGGTCCAGCCGGAAATTGAAACTCAGGACCGCGTCGAGTCTCCAGCCAGGGATAATCCACTATGAGCAAATCACATCCCCGCTGGCGGATGGCGAAAAGAGTGCTGACCGTGCTCTTTTTTATCGCCGTCATCGTCCTGTTGGTGATCTACGCGCAAAAAGTCGACTGGCAGGACGTGTGGAAGGTGATCCGCGGCTACGATCGGCTGGCCTTGTTTAGCGCCATTGCGCTGGTTATCGTCAGCTACCTCATTTACGGCTGCTACGATCTGCTCGGTCGGGCCTATTGCGGGCACAAGCTGGCGAAACGCCAGGTCATGCTGGTGTCGTTTATCTGCTACGCCTTCAACCTGACCCTCAGCACCTGGGTCGGCGGGATCGGTATGCGCTACCGGCTGTACTCGCGGCTGGGGCTGAACGGCAGCACCATCACCCGTATTTTTTCCTTAAGCATTACCACCAACTGGTTGGGCTATATTCTGCTGGGCGGGGTGATATTCACGGCAGATCTGGTGAAGCTGCCGCCGCACTGGTACATCAGCCAGACCACTCTGCGCATTATCGGCGGGGTGATGCTGATCCTTACGCTTTGCTATCTGTTCGGCTGCGCGTTCGCCAAACGCCGTCACCTGACGATTAAAGGCCAGCGGCTGGTGCTGCCCTCCTGGCGCTTCGCGCTGCTGCAGATGGGGCTCTCGGCGGCGAACTGGATGGCGATGGGGGCGATAATCTGGCTGCTGTTGGGCAGCGAGATTAACTATTTTCTGGTATTAGGGGTGCTGCTGGTGAGCAGTATCGCCGGGGTGATTATCCATATTCCGGCTGGGATCGGCGTGCTGGAGGCGGTGTTTATCGCCATGCTCTCCGGGGAAGATATTTCGAAGGGCGCGATCATTGCCGCCCTGCTCGCCTGGCGCGCGCTCTATTATTTCCTGCCATTGCTGCTGGCGACGGTGGCCTATCTGCTGCTGGAGAGCCGGGCGAAAAAGCTGCGGCAAAAGAACCAGCGCAAGCTGGCCCGCGAATGAAACGGCCTGGTCGCGCTGCGCTTGCGCGGGCCTACGGAGTGT